>DATNCB010000104.1:0-7176 GCA_035571715.1 Ramlibacter sp. | reverse complement strand
ATGCTGGCGGACAGCCAGGCCGAGCTGTACGCGGCGCGCTGCATGGTGATCGACGCGGCGCGCCGGCGCGACGAGGGGCGCAACGTATCCACCGAGGCGTCCTGCTGCAAGCTGTTCGCCTCCGAGATGTGCGGCCGCGTGGCCGACCGCGCAGTGCAGATCTTCGGCGGCGCCGGCTACATCAGCGACTACGGCATCGAGCGCTTCTACCGCGACGTTCGCCTGTTCCGCCTCTACGAAGGCACCAGCCAGATCCAGCAGATCGTGATCGCCAAGAACATGGTGCGCGAAAAGCAATGACCCACCCCCGAAGCGCCTTCGGCGCCTCCCCCTCAAGGGGGCGCCACCAGCGGCCCGGCAAAGCCGGTTCCGCGGTGGCGCGCGCCGAACATGACAACCCTCAAGGAGACAGCCCCATGAAGATATCCCGCATCCGCCGCGCCGCCCTGCTCGCCGCCCTAAGCGCGCTGCTTGCACCCGCAGGCACCGCGTTGGCGCAAGCCGCGTCCTATCCGAGCCAGCCCATCAAGTTCGTCGTGCCGTATCCGGCCGGCGGCGCCACCGACACGCTGGCGCGCACCATCGCGCAGAAGCTCAACGAGGCCTGGGGCCAGCCCGTGCTGGTGGAAAACAAGGCCGGCGCCGCCGGCACCATCGGCAACAACTTCGTGGCCAAGGCGAACGCCGACGGCTACACCGTGCTGGTGGCCATCACCGCGCTGATCCAGCAGCCGTCCCTGATGGACAAGCTGCCCTATGACCCGCTGAAGGACTTTGCTCCGGTGACGTTCATCGCGCGCAGCCCTAGCATGTTCGCGGTGCCGCTGGATTCGCCGGCCAAGAGCCTGAAGGAGTTCGTCGCGATGGCCAAGGCCAACCCCGGCAAGTACAGCTATGGCAGCTACGGCGCGGGCACCTCATCCCACATCCAGGGTTCGCTGCTGAACATGCAGGCGGGGCTGGACATGGTGCATGTGCCGTTCAACGGCGCGGCGCCGCTCGTGACCAACCTGGTGGGCGGCCAGCTGCCGGCGGCCTTCGTCGACAGCGCCTCGTCGCGGCCACACCTGAAATCGATCCGGCCGCTCGCGGTGACCGGCACCCAGCGCATGCACGGCCTGCCGGACGTGCCGACCTTCGCCGAGCTGGGCTACCACGACTTCGATCCGTATGGCTGGTTCGGCCTGTTCCTGCCCGCCGCCGCGCCCGCGCCGATCGTGCAGAAGCTGTCCAACGAGGTCAATCGCATCCTGCGCCTGCCTGACGTCACTGCCAAGATCGAGGCATTGGGACTGCAAGTGGCCGGGGGCAAGCCGGAAGAAATCCAGAAGATCGTGCGCACGGATGCGGCGATCTATGCCAAGATCATCAAGGACGCGAACATCCGGATCAATCAGTGACTTCCTTGCGCAAGGGCGATGCGGCCCCGGACCCGACGGCTGAAAGCCGAAACCTCGAGCTGTTGCTGCGGCGTCGCCACAGCTGCCGGGCGTTCCTTGCGCAACCTGTCCCTCGCGAGATCATCACCAGGATTCTCGACATCGCGCAACTGACCGCGTCGTGGTGCAACGCGCAACCATGGCAATTGCACATTGCCGGTGGTCCTGCACTCGCCCGCTTCAGCGAGGCTCTATTGAGCGCGTCAGCCGACGGGCAGCCCGCACGGCCGGACATGCCTTTTCCTGGACAGTACCCGGGCGTGTATCTGGAACGCCGGCGCGATTGCGGCTGGCGGCTCTACGACAGCGTCGGCATTGCCAGGGGCGACCGTGCGGCTTCGGTGAAACAAGGACGCGAGAACTTCCGCATGTTCGGCGCTCCGCACATGGCGATCGTGTCCACGCCGGCCGCCATGGGCGTGTACGGGGCCATCGACTGCGGTGCGTACGTTTCCAATTTTCTGCTGGCTGCGCAGAGCCTGGGAGTCGCGAGCATCGCCCAAGCTGCCCTTGCTTCCTATCCTGATCTGGCCCGGCGTCACCTGGCCATTCCGCCGGACCGCGCAGTCGTGTGTGGAATCTCCTTCGGCTATGAGGATGCAAGCCATCCTGCCAACGCTTTTCGGGTTGGCCGCGCTTCGACTTCAGACACAGTGGTCTGGGTCGATGACGATTCCCAGAAGTGCTGACGTCACCTCGAAGATGCTTCGCTCCGCAGCGAAGCATCAGGCCGGGAGGACGCGGCAGGATGTGCATCAAGCTGCGAACAAAGCAGGCCGCACAACCAGCAGCTCGAACTCAACGTTATGCAACATCCACTCGACGACCCGATTTGGAGCGCCCTTTCGGGACCGAACGCCAGATTCGCAATTGGATTTGGGAAAGCTTTGCATTTTCAAAGGGATGTCGCGCCCTTCTCGGCAATTTCAGAGCCCTCTGATGAGGCATATGCAGATCTTGCGGTACAGCTCCCCGCCGGTGGCTTGGCCCGGATGTTCCGGCCAGCCATGGAGCCTTTGCCTGTCGGCTGGGAACATGTGGAAGACTTTTCGCTACTACAGATGGTCGCCGTTCCGCAGGTCTTGAAGCGAGCAACCGGATCAAGTGAGATTTCCGTTTTGAAGGCTCAAGATTTGCCCGAAATGCTCGAACTGGTTTCGCTTACGCAGCCAGGGCCGTTCGAGGAAAGAACCCCCGAACTCGGACTTTACCTGGGCATCCGGCAAGGCGGTCGTTTAATCGCCATGGCCGGGGAGCGCATGCGAGTACCGGGGTACGTCGAACTGAGTGCAGTTTGCACCCTGCCACAGGCCCGCGGCCGCGGTCTCGCTGCATTGCTCTTACGCCGACTCATGCAAGGCGCTTTTGAACGTGGAGAGACACCCTTTTTGCACGTGGTGCCAACCAACATTGCTGCAGTCTCCCTGTACGAAAAGCTCGGCTTTGTTGCCCGGAAACAGTTGCACGTGTTGCGCCGAAGGCCATTCAGCCCTTCGCGAGAATGATGCGCAAGGCGCCGCCGCAGGCAGCCGGTTACCGGGCGTGTGCCGCAGCGACCCTTGCGGCGATGCGCGCCATCGACCAGTCATGAGGATGAGCCTGGAGCGCGGCATTGGCGTACTGGGGCCCGTCCAGAAGGTCCCTGTTCGCCGGATCGCCAATCAGGTCGCCGATGTACACGTAGGTGCCCCCATGTGCTTCGCAGGCCGGCTTGATGATGGCATCCTTTAACCGCTCTTCCCACCACGTGCTGACGCACACGAGGCTTCGGCCGTGGCTGGCGGCATCCAGCAAGGCGTTGTATGCGTCGGCGAATTCGGGCAAATGATCGAGCCTCGCATTGTCCCCGAGCTCGATGGTCACTGCGGTCGCACCGTCGATGCCCGAGGTCTGTTCCGGGATGCCCCCCTTGTTCGCTGCCGGGTTGATTTCCAAGGCCGAAAAGTTGGTGATCGTCTGTGACTGGAGGTGCAGTGAGGCGGAGACCAAATGCGCGTAGTCGGTTGCCGCCGACGAGGCCGCCATCCCGCTTGAGTGATCCCAACCGATGCTTGGGTTGGCGATGATCAAGGAGATGCTGTTGCCGATGAACACACCCTTGGTTGCGGCAGCGCCCGCGACCGTTGCAGCCAGCGCGATGTCGTCCGCGTAGGCGAAGCCGCTGCCGGCGTTTTTCCAGATGTAGACCAGTGCCTTGGCGGCGTTCGCCGGCGCAACCAGGTCGAGTCTCGCAGTGGAATAGGCCACCGAGCTGACAGGCACGGCCTGCTCCAGCAGGGTGGAGCCCAAGGTATCCATGAACTTCATGCCGAGGTACACGACTTCCGAACCGTCGCTCACCTTGACCTGGCCGCTCAAGCTGTAGGTCTTGCCAGGCGTAATGACGGCGATGTCATGGCCGACTCCGCCGGCGCCGCTCCCCACGCGGAGAGCGAACAAGCCCGAGCTCGACTGGCCGGTTACGGCCGTGGAGTTGCCCCAATTGCCCCAGTCGGCCAATCCACTTTCAAAGCCCGCGTTAGAGACCAGATTGGCGCCCAGGGAAGGCGCCGTAGATGCGTCAGCGGGTGCAAGCACGACGTCGTCCACGAATGCGAAGCCGCTCCCGGCGTTCTTCCACACGAACACGGTTGCCTTGATGGCATTGGCAGGCGCCGCGGCCTTGACTGTCGCGAGCGAGTACGCGGTGCTGCTGACTGGCACCAGCTGCTGCGCGAGCGTCGAGCCCGCTGGGTCGAGGATCTTGATGCCGATGTAGACGGTCTCGGATGGGTCGCTCACCTTCACCTGGGCACTCAACTGGTATGTCGCGCCGGAAACGATACCGCCGACATCATGCGCGGCGCCTCCAGCGGCGGAGCCTACGCGCAAGGCGCGTGAGCCTGACGGCCCAGTGCCATCGAGGACCTGCGAGTTGCTCCAGTTCGCCCAGTCCGTCATCCCCGCTTCGAAATCGGGATTCGACAGCAGGTTCGCGGGATTGCTGCCCGGAGCCGGCGCGGTGGATGCGTCAGCGCGTGCAAGCACGACGTCGTCCACGAATCCGAAGCCGCTGCCTGCGTTCTTCCAGACGAACACGACTGCCCTGACGGCATTGGCAGGCGCTGCGACCTTGACTGTCGTGAGTGAGTACGCGGTGCTGCTGACGGGCACGATCTGCTGCGCGACCGTCGAGTCCAATGGGTCGAGGATCTTGATGCCGATGTAGACGGTCTCGGTTGGATCGCTCACCTTCACCTGGGCACTCAGTTGGTATGTGGCGCCGGGAACGATACCGGCGACATCATGTGCGGCGCCTCCAGCGGCGGCGCCCACGCGCAAGGCGCGCAATGAGCCGGATGCCCCCGCGCCGTCGACAACCTGTGAGTTGCTCCAGTTCACCCAGTCCGTCATCCCCGCTTCGAAATCGGAGCTAAACGGCAGGCTCGCCGCGGCAGCGCGCAACGGTGCTGGTGATGAGGTGAAGAATTTGGAGTCCCCGCCACCGCAGGCGCTGAGCGCCACAGCCAAGGCCAGAGCGTTCCCGGCGGCGCGAATGAAGCGCGAAAGAGTTTCACGTGTCCGAATCTCGCTCATTTCCTGTCCTTGAAAGAGCGGTGTCAGGCCCGGTCCGCCTGCTGGTTACCGACGACGCGCGAACGACCGGCGGTTCGATGATCCAGATGTCAATGGATGCATATGGCCGGGCCGCAGTAACACCTGCAACCAAGCGGCCGCTGCTGTGGTTGGTCAACGCGGCGATACGCTCGCCCGTTATTGAGTTGACTGCTTCCTGTCGAACTCAACTGATTCCAAAACCTTTCAGCACAAGAAAGAAACTCCATGAAAACTATTGCACTCCTGGCCGCAGCTGCTGCCGCTTTTGCGTTTGTCCTGCCCGCCAGTGCCGCCGTGGACGCCGACGCCGCCAACAAAGCCCTGAAAGACAATGGTTGCACCAAGTGTCATTCGGTCGACAAGGACAAGAAGGGTCCCTCGTTCAAGAAGACCGCCGCCAAGTACAAGGGCAAGGCTGACGCCGAAGCCGTGCTGACGAAGTTTCTGGCCACCGGCCCGAAGGTGAAGACGGAAGACGGCACCGAGGAAGAGCACAAGACGCTCAAAGATGCCGCCCCCGCCAAGAACCTGGTCCAGTTCATCCTCGCGCAATAAGGCGCTCAACCGGCGGCGGCGAGGCGGTCGCCTCGACCCGCCCGCCACACGACACGCGTCAGAGCGCCTGCGCTTGGCTTACCTGCAGGCCGCTGGCACCCAATAGCTCGGCGTCCATTCCGGCGGGCTGTTGACGTTCCACACCGATGCCGACAGCCCGGTAGCAACGTAGAGGTAGCCGTTGTGCCACACCGTCTGGCCCGGCATGTACCGGGCGTTCGGGTCCCACGCCGGCGCCCTGCAACCGGACCGCCAGGTACGCCCGTGCTCGTGGCGCCAGTCGTACGCGTAAGGCGCGTCGTACGCCACCTGCGCCGGCACCAGAGCGCGCGCAGGAGCTGCATACAAGGGCGCGTTGGTCGATGCGTTCGCAACAGCCGCCACGCCGAGCGTGCCGATCGCCAGTAGCGCCGCCACGATGCTGGATTTGATTGAATGGGTCATGAGATGCCTCCTTCTTTGGATGAAGGCAGTTTGCGCCCCGGTCGCTGAACGGAGCGTGAACGGCGGGGAATACGTTCGATCCGCGTAAAGTTGGGCCGTGAGCCAGATCAGCCTTCTTCGCGAACGCCTGCGTGCGGCAGGCGCCAAGCCCAGCCATGAGCGGCGGGTGCTGCGCTTGTGGGTCCAGGCCCTGCCGCAGGACAGTGGGCGGCGCCATATCGAGGACTTCCTGCCGCGGCAGCTGCGGGACGCACTGCCCGGCTTCATGGCCGAGCTTGGCGACCTTGCGCGCATCGTGTCGCGGCACCCCGGTCAGGATGGGTCGGTCCGTCTGCTCGTTGGACTGGCCGATGGGCAGACCTGCGAGTCGGTCCTACTACCACGCGACGGCCTGTGCGTGTCCAGCCAGATCGGCTGCGCCGTCGGCTGCCGGTTCTGCATGACCGGGCGTGACGGCCTGCTGCGCCAGATCGGCAGTGCCGAGATCGTGGCCCAGGTGGTGCTGGCGCGCAGCTTGCGGCCGGTGAGGAAGGTCGTGTTCATGGGCATGGGCGAGCCGGCCCACAACCTCGCGAACGTGATGGAGGCCATCGAGTTCCTCGGGACCGCCGGCAACATCGGGCACAAGAACCTGGTGTTCTCCACGGTGGGCGACGAACGCGTCTTCCAACGGCTGCCGCGCGGCCCGGTCAAGCCAGCGCTGGCCTTGTCGCTGCACAGCACCCGCAGCGACCTGCGCGCCGAGCTGCTGCCGCGCGCGCCCCGGATCGCACCGGCCGACCTGGTGGAGGCGGGCGACCGCTACGCGCGCGCGACCGGCTATCCGATGCAGGTGCAATGGACGCTATTGGACGGCGTGAACGACACGGCCGAGGAGGTCGAGGGCCTGGTGCGCTTGCTCAAGGGCAAGTACGCGGTGCTGAACATGATTCCCTACAACAGCGTTCCCGGCTTGCCGTTTCGCCGGCCGGCCTGGGACAAGGCCGACGCTTTGGCGCGCGAGCTGCACGCAAAGGGCGTCCTGACGAAGCTTCGTAACTCGGCGGGGCAGGACGTCGATGCCGGCTGCGGGCAATTGCGCGCGCGCGGCCAAAATATAGTAAGAGTCCCTTCTTGAAGGGCCGATATGCCAGCCGCCAAC
>DATNCB010000103.1:0-1925 GCA_035571715.1 Ramlibacter sp. | reverse complement strand
ATGTGGAGATATTCAGATGGCGACGATTCCGATCACCAGCCGAGGAGCCGAAAAACTCAAGATCGAGCTGCGCAAGCTCAAGACGGTGGACCGCCCCGGCGTGATCATCGCGATCTCGGACGCCCGGTCGCACGGGGACCTCTCGGAAAACGCCGAGTACGAGGCTGCGAAGGACCGCCAGGCTTTCATCGAGGGACGCATCAAGGAGATTGAAAGCAAGTTGGCTGCGGCCCAGATCATCGATCCGAAGACTGTCGAAGCAGGCGGCAAGGTCGTGTTCGGCGCCACCGTCGAGCTGGAGGAGGAAGATTCCGGCGACAAGGTGAAATACCAGATCGTGGGCGAGGACGAGGCCGACCTGAAGCATGGGCTGATCAATATTTCGAGCCCGATCGCGCGTGCCTTGATCGGCAAGGAAGAAGGCGACACGGCCGAGGTGCAGGCGCCGGGCGGCCTCAAGCGCTACGAGATCGTCGCAGTCCACTATCTGTAGAAATGGACCCCCACGGGCTTCGCCCTGCCCCCAAAGGGGGCGCCGCCGGTTTGAAGCGGCTCGGCACCGGCTGGAAAGCGCGGCTCCCGGTTTTCGCCGCCGCGCTGTGGTGGGGCAGTCTCACGGCGACCGGCTTCGTCATGGTGCCTACGCTGTTCGCGCATATGGCGACCCCGGCATTGGCCGGCCAGACGGCGGCGCGGCTGTTTACGGCCCAGACCTGGATCGCAGTTGCCTGCGGGTTGCTGCTGCTAATGGCCTCCAGGCAGGGCGACGAAGCCGCGCCCATGGACTGGGCCGGCGGCGCGCTGGTTTTCGTTATCGCGGGCGTGTTGCTGGCCCTGCTGGCCGAGTTCGCAATCGCGCCGCGCATTCTGGCGCGCGAGAACCTGAAGCTGTGGCACAGCGTGGGCAGCGGGATGTATGTGCTGCAGTGGGTGTGTGCGGGCGCGGTCTTGTGGAAGACCAGCTTCAGGTCTGCCGCCCCTTCTTGATCGACTTCTGTTTGGGTTTTTTGGCGCGCCTGACCTGCCCACCCGGCGTCAGGCGTTGGTTGCCCAGGACCCGCAAGGTCTTGACCTCGGGACGCTGCCCTCCGCGCTTGCTGTACTTGAGAACCTTGAAGTCGCGCGGGCCTGGCATCCGTTCCTCGTTCTCGGCTCGTTCCTTGGGCGGCTTGGGCCGCCAGAGCACCAGCAGTTTGCCGATGTGCTGGATCGGCGCGGCGCCCAGATCGTCGGCCAGCGTCTGGAACATTTGCTCGCGCTGGGGGCGGTCGTCACCCAGCACGCGAACCTTGATCAGGCCGTGGGCCTTGAGTGCGGCGTCGATTTCCTTTTTTACGCCCGCCGTCAGGCCATCGTTGCCGATCATGACGACGGGGTCGAGGTGATGCGCTTCCGCGCGGTGCGCCTTGCGCTCGGCTATCGTCAGTTGGATTTGGGGCATGGGGCGATTATCTCGGGTGTTCGGACTGTCAGAATCGGAGCGGCATGAAGATCAAGACAAAAAGCAGGAAGGTCAACCGCGCCTGGCTGAACGACCACGTCAACGACCCCTACGTGAAGCTCGCGCAGAAGGAGGGCTATCGCGCGCGTGCCGCCTTCAAGCTCAAGGAGATTGACGAGGCGCTCGGCCTGGTCAAGCCAGGGTACCTGGTGGTAGACCTCGGGTCGGCGCCCGGCGCCTGGAGCCAGTACTTGCGGCGCAAGCTGTCACCCGGCGGGGCGGCGGCGGGCGAGCTCAACGGCACCATCATTGCCCTGGACGTCCTGCCCATGGAGCCCGTGGAGGGGGTCACGTTCATTCAGGGCGACTTCCGCGAGCCGGAGGTGCTGGTGCGACTGGAAGCAGTGATGGCGGGGCGCAAGGCCGACATCGTGGTGTCGGACATGGCGCCCAACCTCTCGGGGATCGAATCCGCGGACGCTGC
>DATNCB010000102.1:0-3876 GCA_035571715.1 Ramlibacter sp. | reverse complement strand
CACGCCGTTCTTCAACAACTACCGGCCGCAGTTTTATTTCCGCACCACCGACGTCACCGGCGCCATCGAGCTGCCCAAGGACAAGGAGATGGTCATGCCCGGGGACAACGTGTCCATCACCGTCAAGCTGATCGCCCCCATTGCCATGGAAGAGGGCCTGCGCTTTGCCATCCGCGAAGGCGGCAAGACCGTGGGCGCCGGAGTTGTCGCAAAGATCATGGAGTAATCGGAATGGCCACCCAACAGAAAATCCGCATTCGCCTGAAGGCCTTCGATTACAAGTTGATCGACCAGTCCGCCGCTGAGATCGTCGACACCGCCAAGCGCACCGGTGCGATCGTCAAGGGCCCCGTGCCCTTGCCCACGCGCATGAAGCGCTTCGACATCCTGCGTTCGCCGCACGTGAACAAGTCGTCCCGCGACCAGTTCGAGATCCGCACGCACCAGCGCCTGATGGACATCGTCGACCCGACCGACAAGACCGTGGACGCGCTGATGAAGCTGGACTTGCCGGCCGGCGTGGACGTGGAAATCAAGCTGCAGTAAACCGCGCCTGAAGGCGGTTTGGACGCGCTCTTGCGGGACACTGCGGGAGCGCGTTATAATTTGCGGCTCTGTCCGAAGTGGGCAGAGGTTTATCAACCTTCTTTCGCAAACCAAACCTGGTTGCCAATTGCAGCGGCCAGGGCGGAAGTAACGGAGCAACAAAATGAGTCTGAGCAACTCCCTCGGGTTGCTGGGCCGCAAGGTGGGCATGATGCGCCTGTTCACCGATGATGGGGACACAGTTCCTGTCACGGTGGTGGATGTGTCGAACAACCGCGTGACCCAGGTGAAAACCCAAGAGAATGACGGCTACGTGGCCCTGCAGGTCACGTTCGGCGCACGCAAAGCTTCGCGCGTGACCAAGCCGCAAGCCGGCCACCTCGCCAAGGCAGGCGTCGAATCCGGCGAAATCACCGCAGAATTCCGTGTCACCCAGGAGGCCGCCGCCAAGTACGCCGCGGGTGCGACGGTTCCCGCCGCCGACGTCTTCGCCGTCGGCCAGAAGGTCGACGTGCAGGGCACGACGATCGGGAAGGGCTTCGCCGGCACGATCAAGCGCCACCACATGAAGTCGCAACGTGCGTCCCACGGCAACAGCCGCTCGCACAACGTTCCCGGCTCCATCGGCATGGCGCAGGACCCCGGCCGGGTATTTCCCGGCAAGCGCATGACCGGCCATCTGGGCGACGACACGGTCACCACCCAGAACCTGGACGTCATCCGTATCGACGAAGCCCGCCAGCTGTTGCTGATCAAGGGGGCCGTGCCCGGCTCCAAGGGCGGCTTCGTGACGGTGCGTCCGGCCGTGAAGGCCAGGCCCGCTAGCGCAGGGGCCGACAAGGCTTCGGCTGCGAAGGGAGCGAAGTAACATGCAACTCGAACTCCTGAACGAGCAAGGCCAGGCCGCGTCCAAGTACGACGCGCCCGAGACCGTGTTCGGCCGTGAATACAACGAAGACCTGGTGCATCAGGTCGTGGTCGCTTTCCAGGCCAATGCCCGCCAGGGCACGCGGGCCCAGAAGGACCGCCAGCAGGTCCATCACTCGACCAAGAAACCGTTCAAGCAAAAGGGAACGGGCCGCGCCCGTGCCGGTATGACCTCGTCGCCGCTGTGGCGCGGAGGCGGCCGAATCTTCCCGAACAGTCCGGACGAGAACTTCACCCAGAAGATCAACAAGAAGATGTACCGCGCCGGCATGGCGTCCATCTTCTCGCAGCTCGCGCGCGAAGGGCGCCTCGCCGTGGTCGACTCCATGAAGGTGGACTCGCCCAAGACCAAGCAGCTGGCCGCCAGGTTCAAGGCCATGAACCTCGAATCGGTTCTGGTCATCGCCGAGGAAGTCGACGAGAACCTGTACCTCGCGTCGCGCAATCTGGTGAACGTGCTGGTCGTCGAGCCCCGTTATGCCGATCCGCTGTCGCTGGTGCACTACAAGAAGGTGCTCGTCACCAAGGGCGCCATCGACCAGCTCAAGGAGATGTTCGCATGAGCCGCATCAATCCCACACCCGCCGCGCGCAGCTTCGACGAAGGGCGCCTGATGAAGGTGCTCGTCGCTCCGATCGTCTCCGAGAAGGCGACCCATGTGGCCGACAAGACCAACGCGATCACCTTCAAGGTCCTGCAGGACGCCACCAAGCCCGAGATCAAGGCTGCCGTCGAACTGATGTTCAAGGTGGAAGTCAAGGGCGTCTCGGTGGTCAATACCAAAGGCAAGACCAAGCGCTTCGGCCGCTCGACCGGCCGCCGCGACAACGTCCGCAAGGCCTACGTCACGCTCAAGGCCGGTCAAGAGCTGAACCTCACCGGGGAGGCCGCTTAATCATGGCAGTCATCAAGATGAAACCGACCTCGCCCGGCCAGCGCGCCGTGGTCAAGGTCTCACGCGACCATCTGTTCAAGGGTGAGGCGTATGCGCCGCTGCTGGAACCCCAGTTCCAGAAGGCCGGCCGCAACAACAACGGCCACATCACCACCCGTCACAAGGGCGGCGGGCACAAGCACCATTACCGCGTGGTCGACTTTGTTCGCAACAAGGACGGTGTCCCGGCGAAGGTCGAGCGCGTCGAGTACGACCCGAACCGTACGGCCCATATTGCCCTGGTGGTGTATGCCGACGGCGAGCGCCGCTACATCATCGCGCCGCGCGGCCTGGAAGTGGGCGCATCGCTGCTGTCCGGCTCGGAAGCACCGATCCGCGCCGGCAACACGCTGCCGATCCGCAACATCCCGGTGGGTTCGACCATTCACTGCATCGAACTGCAGCCGGGCAAGGGCGCCCAGATCGCCCGATCGGCTGGCACGTCCGCCACTCTGCTGGCTCGCGAAGGCACCTACGCCCAGGTGCGCATGCGCTCCGGTGAGGTCCGCAGGATCCACATCGAGTGCCGCGCCACCATCGGCGAAGTCGCCAACGAAGAACACAGCCTGCGCCAGCTCGGCAAAGCCGGTGTCAAGCGCCACATGGGCATTCGCCCGACCGTTCGCGGTGTGGCCATGAACCCGGTCGACCACCCGCACGGCGGCGGCGAAGGCAAGACCGGCGAGGGCCGCGTGCCGGTCGATCCGTGGGGCAACCTGACCAAGGGTTACCGCACCCGCAACAACAAGCGCACCCAGGTGATGGTCGTCGCGCGCCGTAAAAAGTAAGGGATAGCAAATGACTCGCTCTCTCAAAAAGGGTCCGTTTGTTGACCACCACCTGGTGGCCAAGGCCGACAAGGCCGTGACCACGAAGGACAAGAAGCCGATCAGGACCTGGTCGCGCCGCTCCATGATCCTGCCCGAATTCATCGGGCTCACGATCGCCGTGCACAACGGCAAGCAGCACGTCCCGGTCTACATCACCGACCAGATGGTGGGCCACAAGCTGGGCGAATTCGCCCTGACGCGCACCTTCAAGGGTCACCCCGCCGACAAAAAAGTCGTGAAGAAGTAAAGGAGAGCACCATGTCTGAAACACGTGCAGTCCTTCGCGGCGTACGCCTCTCGGTCGACAAGGGACGCCTCGTCGCCGACCTGATCCGCGGCAAGAAAGTGGACCAAGCCCTGAACATCCTGACCTTCACGCAGAAAAAAGCTGCGGGGGTCGTCAAGAAGGTTCTGGAGTCCGCGATCGCCAATGCCGAACACAACGACGGCGCCGACATCGACGAGCTGATGGTCAAGACCATCTACGTCGAGCAGGGTGCCTCGCTCAAGCGCTTCACCGCGCGCGCCAAAGGCCGCGGCAATCGCATCGTCAAGCCCACGTGCCACGTGTACGTGACGGTCGGCAACTAAAGGCTTCAGGACACCATGGGACAAAAAATCCATCCTACCGGCTTCCGT
>DATNCB010000101.1:0-4752 GCA_035571715.1 Ramlibacter sp. | reverse complement strand
GCCTGCTGCACCAGCGGCTGGTCCAGGACCGCCGTCATTTGGAAAACCCCCGCCGGCTCATGTCGGATTCTCGCCAGTCGCGAGCATTTCAGCCAGGCGCCGCCGCAGCAGCTTGCCCGTGGGCGTGCGCGGCAACACGTCCAGCGAGTGCAATCCGCGCGGGCGCTGGTAAGGCGGCAGCGCCGCGGTGCGTTCGCGCAGCACGCGCTCGACTTCCGCGCGCTCACCGGGCCGCGCGACGAAGAACAGCGCGACGGAATCGACGCCGTCCTGGTCGGGCACGCATACCGATGCGGCCTCGAGCAGGCCGGGCGTACCGGAGCTGAGCTGCTCTTCGAGCTCGACCAGGTTGACCCAGCGGCCTTTGATCTTGACCAGGGAATCCTCGCGGCCGGCAAACTTCCAGCCCCCGCCTTCGGTGCGCAGGAACAGGTCGGCCGGGCAGAACGCGCCGTCGCGGAAGCTGTCGGCCTGCGCCGCCGGCCGGTCCAGATAGCCCAGAGCCAGCGTCGACACGCGATAGCACAGGCGCGTCGGAACTCCGGCGGCCGCGGCGGCGGAGTCCAGCGGCTGCACCTCGACGCCCGGAGAAGGCTGCAGACCGTCGTCGCCGTCCACCGCAGTGAGCACCAGCACCAGTGTTTCGGAAGCGCCGTAACCGTCCACGATGCTGATGCCGGTCGCCTCGCGCCAGGCATCGCGCAAGCTGGCCGGCAAGGCCTCGCCCGCGGAAACGCAGCGCTTCACGCCGGCAGCGGCGAGCGAGGGTGCGAGCCCTGCATGCAGCAGGTTGCGGTACAGCGAAGGCACGCTGAAGAACACGGTCGGCCGCATCTTCTGCACGGTCGCGGCGGCCGATTCGGCCGTCGGCCATTGCGGATCGAGGATGACGGTGGCGCCGATCTTCAGGCCGGCCATCAGGCTGTTGGTCTGCGGATAGGAGAAGAACAATCGTGAGGTGGCGAACAGGCGGTCGCCGGCGGTGATGCCGATGCGCTCGCGCGAGATGCGCTCGATCTCGCGTGCGAAACCGTGCTTGTGCACGACGGCCTTGGGCTTGCCCGAAGTCCCCGACGAGTGGCACCAGAAAGCCGGCGTGTCGTCGTCGACCCAGTGCGGCTGGACCGGCGTGGCAGCCGCCACGGCGCGCCGCCCTTCGTCCACCAGGACGACGCGTTCACGCCAGGGCGAGGGCGTGTCGTCGGCGTTCGCGGCGAGGATCACGTTGAAGCCCGCCTCGTCCAGGATGTAGTTCCATTCGGGCGCCGGAATCTGCGGATTGACCGCGACGGCGACACCGCCGGCCCAGATCGTGCCGAGAAACGCCACCACCCAGTCGATGCCGTCCGGCAGCTTGATTGCCACGCGATCGCCGGGCTTCAGGCCGCGCGCCTGCCAGACCCCGGCCGCGCAGGCTACGCGCTCGCGCAGCTCGGCGTAAGTCAATTGCTGGTCGCCGCAAACGAGCGCGATGTGCGACGGTTCGACCGACGCCAGCAGCAGTGCCGCGGCGTTGATCGGCTTTTCCAGTGCTGTGGCGTCACGGGCGGCGCGTGCGGCGTCCACCAGCGCATCGCTGAACAGGCCCGGCTTGCGCGCACGCCAGCGGTCGTATTCAGTGGTCAGCAACGCGGCATGCTCGCGCTCCTCGGCGCCGAGTTCGAGGTACAGGCGCTGCTCGGGCGAACCCGCAGGCGCAGCCGCGGAGCGCGTCGCGAAGAAAGCCGCAGCTTTGTTCTCCAGCGCGATCGCCACCCGGAACAGGTTGGCGGGGTCCTGCGGCCGGTTTTGCACGCCGCCGTAGATCGCGGCCAGCTCGATCCGGAATTGCGGCGATGGATGGGGCGGCTCGATGTGGTAGCGCCGTGACAGCGTTTCCATGTGCTCTCCTTCCATGATGGCGAAGCGGCCGAACAGCGCACGCAGGTCATCGTCGCTGCTCTCGGCGGCGGCACGTTGGTAGAAGGCGCGGCCGCCCAGCTCGATCTCGAACGCCATCCGCACCGCGTCGAGCGCAGCAAGATCGACGCTCTGCATCGTTCCCGCATCGCGCAGGGCCAGTTTGCCGCCGCACTGCGGGCAGCATCCATACGGGAAGGCAAAGCCTTCACTGACCTTGCCGCACTTTCCGCACTGCCATTGCATCGGCGCATCGGCGCAGCAGATATAGGGGCCGTCGTCCTCGTCTTCGAGGGTCACATGACATTTAGGGCACTGCATCACGAACTCCTCAATTGGGTAAAGTTTCAGCGGCCATGGCGGCAGGCGGCACGAAGGCTTCGGCGCTCGCCGGGTCGACCGGCCAGCTCGCCTTGCCTTGCTGCAACCATGCGCCGATCGCGCGCGCGCCGCGCCGGCCGGCGGCCATCGCCAGTATGACTGTCGCGCCACCGGTGACGATATCGCCTCCGGCGAACACGCCTGGCAGGTTGGTGGATTGGGTCGCCTCGTCGGCCATGATGTAGCCACGTTTGTCCAGCGCCAGCCCGGCGGTGGCCTGCCCGACGATCGGGTTGGCTTTGGTGCCCAGCGCGTAGATCACGGTCTCGCACGGCCACTCGACGAACTCTTGCAAAGGCTGCGGCGTGCGCCGGCCGCGTGCATCGGGTTCGCCCAGCATCATCTTCTGGGCCTTCAGGCCGCGCACGTCGCCGTGCTCGTCCAGCAGGATCTCGACCGGGCCGTGCAGGAAGCTGAACTCGATGCCTTCCTCCTTGGCGTGGCGCAGTTCCTCGATGCGCGCCGGCGCCTCGGCTTCGGATCTGCGATAGACGCAGCGCACCTCGGCGCCCAGGCGTTTGGACACGCGCAGGCAGTCCATCGCGGTATTGCCCGCGCCGATCACGATTACCCGCTGGCCCACGCTGACCGGCGTGTCGCTGTACGGGAAGCGGTCGCCGCCCATCAGGTTGACGCGGGTCAGGAACTCGTTGGCCGAGTAGACCTGGCCGGCGTTTTCGCCGGGGATGCCCAGGAAGGCGGGCGCGCCGGCACCGGCGGCCACGAACACCGCGTCGAAGCCCATCGCGCCAGTGAGCTGCGAGATCGTGAAGGTCTTACCGATGACCTTGTTGGTCTCGACCTTCAGCCCCGCTTCGCGCAGCTGCTGCACTTCGCGCGCGATGATGTCGCGCGGCAGCCGGAACGACGGAATGCCGTAACGCAGCACCCCGCCGACCACGTGCAGCGCCTCGAACACGGTGACGTCACAGCCGTACTTGAGCAGGTCCGCAGCGGCGGCCAGCCCGCCCGGTCCCGAACCGACGATCGCCACCTTGCCGAGCTTGCGCTCGAACACCGGCGGCTGGACCGGACGTGCCTTCGCGTAATCGCCGACGAAGCGCTCGAGGCGGCCGATCGCGACCGGCTCCATCTTCGCCTTGATCAGCACGCACTGCGCCTCGCACTGGCTTTCCTGCGGGCAGACCCGGCCGCATATCGAGGGGAACGGGCTCGATTCATGGATCGTGTCGACGGCTGCATCGATATCTCGCACCAGCAGGTTGCGAATGAAGGTCGGGATGTCGATGCGCACCGGACAGCCCTCGATGCAGGTCGGCTTGGCGCACTGGATGCAGCGCTCGGCCTCGCGCAGCGCGTCGGCTTGGCTGTAGCCAAGGTTCACTTCCTCGAAATTGGCGGCGCGCTCCGCGGCGTTGCGCTCGGGCATCTTGACCTGCACGCGCTCGAGCGCCTTGTACTTCTTGTAGGTGCGCTTGCCTTGCTTGACCAGCACTTCCTCGAGATTGCACACGTGGGCCTGGTCGTCGATGGCCTGCTGTTCCTGGCGCTTGAAGCGTTTCTGGCGCGCGTGCAGTTCCTTGAAGTCGACCAGGTGACCGTCGAAATCGGGCCCGTCGACGCAGGCGAACTTGACTTCGCCGCCGACCGTCACGCGGCACGACCCGCACATGCCGGTGCCGTCGACCATCACCGTGTTGAGCGACACCATGGTGCGCACGCCGAACGGCCGCGAGGTGTCGGCACAGGCGTGCATCATCGGCATCGGCCCAATCGCGACCACCAGGTCGGCCGGCCCGGCGGCCAGCACATCGTGCAGGGCGGCGTTGACGAATCCCTGCCGACCGGCGCTGCCGTCGTCGGTGCAGATAATCAGCTCGTCGCTGAATTCGCGCAGCTTGTCGGCCCAGAAGATGAGATTGGAGTTGCGGAATCCGAGAATGCAGGTGACGCGGTTCCCGGCCTGCTTGAAGGCTCGCAACTGCGGGAAGATCGGCGCCACGCCCAGACCGCCGCCGACCATCACGACATGGCCGACCTTGTCGATGTGCTGCGGCAGGCCGAGCGGCCCGGCGAAATCGGCGAACTCGTCGTCCTGCTCGTACTCGTCGCGCATCTGGCGGGTGGTCTTGCCCAGCGCCTGCACCACGATCGAGACGGTCCCGCGCTCGCGGTCGAAATCGGCGACCGTGAGCGGGATGCGCTCGCCCTCTTCGTCAAGCCGCAGCATGACGAAATGGCCGGGCTGCGCCGCCTGGGCTACATCAGGAGCGTCGACCTCCCACAGGAAGGTCTGCTCGGAAAATTGTTCGCGTCGAAGGATACGGACCATGCTGATACTTCTGGAAATTGGTTTCGGGGCCCGCGCGCTCAGGCACCGGCGAGTTCGCGCAGCAGCCGCTTCGTCGTCGCGGCGGCCACCTGGCGGCGGTAGTTCGAGGGCGTCGCGGTGCTTCGCATCGGGCTGACCTGCTGCTGGACCAGCTTGCCGACGCGCGCGAGCAGCGCGTC
>DATNCB010000100.1:0-1061 GCA_035571715.1 Ramlibacter sp. | reverse complement strand
CGGCCACATGCTCATACAGCAGTGGCTTGCCCTTGACCGACGACAGCCGCTGGTTCTGCAGGTCATCGCCACCGGGGTTGGACGTGCGACACAACAAGAATGCGCCTTTGCCTTCGTATTTCAAATACGGCTCCACTGAATCGAAGCCCATGAAAGGCGACAGCGTTACCGCGTCGGCGCCGTAGCGCTCGAACGCCTCCTTGGCGTACTGTTCGGCGGTCGATCCGATGTCGCCGCGTTTGGCGTCCAGGATCACCGGCACGTGCGGCGCCGCTCTTCGCATTTGTTGTACGAGCTGCTCGAGCTGCGCCTCGGCGCGGTGCGCGGCAAAGTAGGCGATCTGCGGCTTGAACGCGATCACCAGGTCGGCCGTGGCATCGACGATGCGTGCGCAGAAGTCGTAGATCTTGTTGGCGTCGCCCTTCAGGCCGGCGGGAAAGCGCGCGGGCTCCGGGTCCAGCCCCACACACAACATCGAACTATTGAGCCTGGCGGCGTCCTTCAGCATCTCGAGAAAAGTCATTGGACGATTGTACGGATCAGCCACAATGACGACCCATGCAGAAGCTCAGCCGGCAACAACTCGTCCTGCTCTTTTTTCTGACAGCGGTCTGGGGGATCAATTGGCCGGTGATGAAGCTGGGGGTCACCGGCTATCCGGCTCTCACTTTCCGCGCCATCTCGCTGTGCCTGGGCGTGCCGGTACTCGCCTTGGGGCTGCTCGCGCTGAAGGTGCCGTTTCGCGTGCCGCGCCGCTATTGGGCCGAGCTGCTTTGGCTGGCGGCGACCAATATGTTTTTCTGGCACGCCTGCATCATCCTGGCCGTGAAGACGCTGTCCAGCGGGCGCTCCGCGATCCTGGGTTACACGATGCCGATCTTTTCGGCGGTGATCGGCGCGCTGCTGTTTTCGACGGCGCTGTCGCGGCGCGGCTGGCTGGGCGTGAGCGCCGCGACTTTCGGCGTGACATTGCTGCTGTGGCACGAGTTCACCGGGCTGGCCGGCCACCCGGGGGGCGTGGCGCTGGCGCTGGTGGCTGCGTCCACCTGGGCGCTCGGAAC
>DATNCB010000099.1:0-1681 GCA_035571715.1 Ramlibacter sp. | reverse complement strand
TCCCCCGTGGCGGCTCGCACCGCGGCCACCGCCGCGACGCGCAGTTACGCGCCGATCGACGCCACGGCGCTGATCCGCGGCATGTTCCACAAGATCAGCAACAAGCCGCAGCCCGGATTGGGCGTGTTCCCATCCGAGTGGCTGGAGTCGGCCTTCATGCCGGCTGCGGTGCGCAAAGTCACCGGCACCCGGGCATTGCAGGAGTTCTCGCTGCAATACGGCGAGCCGCTGGGCGACAGCGGACTGCGCCGCGCGCTGTCGAAAAAACTCGCCAGCTTGTCGGTGCATGCCGCGCCGGAAAACATCATCACCACCGTAGGCGCGACCCATGCGCTGGACATCGTCAGCCGCACGCTGCTGCGCCCTGGTGACCACGTGATGGTCGAGGATCCGGGTTGGGCGGTGGAGTTCGCGCGGCTCACCGCACTGGGCATGCGGCTGCTGCCGGTTCCGCGCGGACCCGACGGGCCGCAGCTCGACGTGATGGCGCGCTATTGCGAAGTCCACCAGCCCAAGCTCTACGTCAGCGTGAGCGTCTTCCATAATCCCACGGGCTATTGCCTTTCCCCCGGCAGCGCGCATCGCGTGCTGCAGCTGGCCAACCAGCACGACTTCCACATCGTCGAGGACGACACCTACAGCCACATCGCGCCCGAACACGCGACGCGGCTGTGCGCGCTGGACGGCTTGCAGCGCACGATTCACGTCAGCGGTTTCGCCAAGATCCTGGCGCCGAACTGGCGCGTGGGATTTCTGGCGGCCCATCCCTCGTTGATCGAACGTTTGCTCGACACCAAGTTGCTCGCGACCCTGACGACGCCCGCCCTGCTGGAGAAGGCGCTGTGCCTGTGCATCGAGCAAGGGCAGTTGCGGCGCCACGCCGAACGGATCAAGACCCGGCTGGGTGCCGCGCGCAGCCGCAGCGTGAAGCTCGCGCTGAACGCCGGCTGCACTTTCGCCGCCGAGCCGGCCGGGCTGTTCGGGTGGGTCGACACCGGCGTGGACACCGATGCGCTGGCGCAGCGCATGCTCGATGAAGGCTATCTGCTCGCGCCCGGCGCGCTGTTCCACGCGCAGCGCAAACCCTCCACGCTGATGCGCATCAACTTCGCCACGACCCAGGACGCGGCGTTCTGGAAAAAGTATTCGGAGCTGGTCAGCCAGATGTGACCGGGGCGGGCCGCCCCCGGCTACAGCATCTCGTCCGGTGCGAACGGGCCGACGATCTGGACCAGCATCTTCAGTTTGGCGCTGGCTTCGGGTTCGGTTCGTGCGTCCTTGAACGGTGCGCCCGGCGGGGCGCGCCACACCAATAGGCCTTTGTCCAGCTCGACGCGGTAGGCACCCTGGGAGATGGTGGCGTCTACCTGGCGCGCCGCCTCACGGGAAACCGCTGCACTGCGAATCAGCAGTGCCACCTCGCTGTTTTTGCGCTGCGAGCGCAGGTCCAGGTTCATCGAGCCGATCACCGCCAGCCGCCCGTCGATGATGGCCGCCTTCGAGTGCAGGCTGGCGCGCGAGCTGCCGCTCCTGGGGCCAGCGGCAGTCGAACCCATGCCCCCGATGGTGCCTTCCTGATCGGCCCGCATCTCGTACAGCTCGACGCCAAGCGCGATCAGGTCCTTGCGGTAGCGCACGTAACCGGCGTGGGCGGCCGGCGCATCGGTGGACGCCAGCGAGT
>DATNCB010000098.1:0-3891 GCA_035571715.1 Ramlibacter sp. | reverse complement strand
TGGCTCGACGCCACCGTGCATGAGCCGCCGCAGTTCGACGAACGTTGGGCCGTGGTGCTGCTGGACGACGCGCACCTTTACACCGCAGTGCAGCAGCACGCGGCTTTCAACTGGTTCGTCAATGCGCAGACGCTGCAGCGCGGCGTGCTGGCGGCCGGAGCGTTGCCGCCCGCCGACCTCAAGTTGCGCGAGGACTTGCGTACGCGCCTCGGCTGGGGCCATGTCTTCCAGCTGCAGGTGCTGAGCGAGCCCGAGCGCCGGGCCGTGCTGCGGCAGTCGGCCGACGCGCGCGGGGTGTTCCTGGGCGACGAAGTGATGGACTACATGCTCACCCGTTTCTCGCGCGACCTCGGCAGCCTGATGCAGTTGCTGGAGCAGCTCGATGGCTATGCCTTGCAGACCAAACGCGCCATTACCATTCCGCTGATCAAATCCATGCTGGAGAACGAGTGAGCGTGCCCAAGATGCGCCTGGCGCTGTTCGACCTCGACCACACCTTGTTGCCAATCGACTCCGACTACGCCTGGGGCGTGTTCACGCAGGACATCGGTTGGTGCGACCCTGTGATGTTCAAGGAGCGGAACGACGAGTTCTACGAACACTACAAGGCCGGCACGCTGGACATCCGCGACTATGTGCGCTTCGCGACCGAGGCCGTACGCCTGCGTGGCCCCGTCGAAGCCGAGGCTGCGCATGCGCGGTTCATGCAGACGGTGATCGAACCGGCCATCCGCTCCGAAGCCCTGGCGCTGGTGCACCAGCACGAAGCGGCCGGGGAACAGCTGGTCATCGTCACGGCCACCAACGAATTCGTCACCCGCCCGATCGCTCGCGCCTTCGGGATCGAAGAGCTGATTGCCGTGGAGCTCGAGCGTGGTCCCGACGGCTGGATTACCGGCGAAGTCTTGGGGATTCCCTCAGCGCGCGAAGGCAAGGTGGAACGCGTTGCGCAGTGGCTTGCCGCGCGCAGGCTTGGCTGGGCCGACGTGGAGACGACCTTCTATTCCGATTCGACCAATGACCTGGCGCTGCTGGAAGCGGTCGACCACCCGGTTGCCACCAACCCGGACGTGCGGCTACGCGCGATTGCGGCCGAACGCGGCTGGCGCATACTGGATCTGTTCAAGGAACCATGATCAAAAGATTCATCAACAAACTGCTCGGCAAGCCCAGCGGCACGAGTGCCAAGCCCAACTTCGGCAAGCGGCAGGAAGTCGGGCCCCAGGAGCATGGGATCGATCCGTCGCTGGTGGACGATCGCGCCCTGAACGTGGTGCATACGCTCAAGGAAGCGGGCTTCGAGGCCTATATCGTCGGCGGCGCCGTGCGCGACCTGCTGGTCGGGCTGCGCCCGAAGGATTTCGATGTCGCGACCAGTGCGACGCCCGAGCAGGTCAAGGGCCTGTTCCGGCGCGCCTTCATCATCGGCCGGCGCTTTCGCATCGTGCACGTGGTGTACGGCCGCGGGCGCGAGCACGAGGTGATCGAAGTTTCCACTTTCCGCGCCTACATGGACAACGCCGCCGCCGAACAGGTGGCCGGCAACGAGAAGACCAGCAAGAGCGAGCTGGCAGGCATGAAGCACGCCGTCGATTCAACCGGCCGCGTGCTGCGCGACAACGTCTGGGGACCGCAGGCGGAGGACGCGACCCGGCGCGACTTCACCATCAACGCGATGTACTACGACCCGGAAACGCAGACCGTGGTGGACTACCACGGCGGCATCAAGGATGCCAAGAAGCGCACGATCCGCATGATCGGCGATCCGCTCGCGCGCTACCGCGAGGATCCGGTGCGCATCATCCGCGCCGTGCGCTTCGCGGCCAAGCTCAACCCGCTGGGCTTCACGCTCGAGACGAAAACCGCCGCGCCGCTGGTGCAGTGCCAGGCGCTGCTGGCCGACGTGCCGCAAAGCCGGCTGTTCGACGAGATGCTCAAGCTGCTGCAGACCGGCCATTCGCTGGCCTGCATCGAGCAGCTCAAGGGCCTGGGCATGGCGCGCGGCATCTATCCTCTACTCGATGTGGTGGTGGAACGCGCCGAGGAGCCGTTCGTGAAGGCCGCCTTGCAGGACACCGACCGGCGCGTCGCCGAAAACAAGGCGGTGGCGCCCAGCTTCCTGCTCTCATGCGTGCTCTGGTCCGACGTGCGCGACGGCTGGGCCCAGCGGCTGGAGAGCAAACAACATCCGTTCCCGGCGCTGCAGGACGCAATCGACGATGTCTTCAATTCGCGTATCGGCGATGTTTCCGGTCGCGGCAAGCTCGCCGCCGACATGCGCGAGATCTGGATGATGCAGCCGCGTTTCGAGAAGCGCACCGGCAACACGCCGTTCAGCCTGGTGGAGCAGCCGCGGTTTCGCGCCGGTTTCGATTTCATGCGGCTGCGCTCCGACATCGGCGAAGTCGACGTCGTGCTGGCCGATTGGTGGCAGGAGTTCAGCCAGGCCAGCGACGCTGTGCGCGAAGACCTGGTCGCGCAGCTGCGCGAGGAGCAGCACAAAGGCCAGCGGCGCGTGCGCACGCCACGCCCGGCCGACCGGCCTGCGGAAGTGTCGTTGGATACCGCTGGCGCCGGGTCTCAGCCTGCGCACCAGGCCGGGGAAGCAGGCGAGCCAGGCGCGTCGGGCGCGCCGAAGAAGCGCCGTCGCCGCCGCCGCAAGCCCTCGGGCGAAGGCGGCGCCAGGCCGGCAGCCGAGTCGGCGGAGCCGCAGGAGTAGTGCGGGCCGGTCCAGGCGCTTGCGATGCGCGATGCCGTCACTGCCTACGTAGGTCTCGGCGCGAACCTGGGTGACGCGGTGCAGGCGGTGCGCGACGCGATCGCAGAAGTCGGCAAGCTGCCGCAAACCACCGTCACCCGCCAGTCGTCGCTCTATCGCACGGAACCGGTGGGCGCCGACGGACCGGACTACATCAACGCGGTGGCCGAGATCTCCACACGTCTCACCGCGCCCGAGCTGCTCGCGCAGTTGCAGCGCCTCGAGCAGGCGGCCGGCCGCGAACGCCCGTATCGCAACGCGCCGCGCACGCTGGACCTCGACCTTCTTCTCTATGGCAGCGCGCGTATCGACAGCGCGCAATTGCAGGTGCCGCATCCGCGGATGAACACGCGGGCCTTCGTGCTGGTGCCGCTGGCCGAGTTTGTACCGGAGCTCGTTGCGCCCGGGCAGTTGGACGCCGTAGCGGGGCAGCGCATCAAACGGCTCTAGGTTTGTCATTGCGGGCTTGACCCGCAATCCAGGTTTTTCGCTCGGCAACGTGGATCCCGGATCAAGTCCGGGATGACAAGAGATCAGGGCTCTGCATTACCTCCCGGGTAATTGCCGTCATGACTTGGCGCCCCGATCATCCAAGCATTGCAAGGGTCCATCGACAAACGGAGGTCCTCATGAGCGACACAGGCCTGATTGCCATCGCGTGCGGCTTGATCATCGGACTGGGCGCGATCGGCGCGTGTTTGGGCATAGGCACGATGGGCGGGCGCTTCATCGAAGGCGCGGTGCGCCAGCCTGAATTGATGGAACCGCTGCAGATCAAGATGTTCCTGCTGGCGGGCCTGATCGACGCCAATTTCCTGATCGGCGTGGGCGTGGCGATGATGTTCGTGTTCGCGAATCCTTTCGGAGCGTGATCGAGGAACGACTCGAGAAAAGTCCTGACTTCAGTCGCTAGAACCACCCCACCAGCCCTGACTGCTGCGCATTCTGCGGATTCGAACCCGCATCGCGCACGCGTTGCAGCGCCTCTTCGGTAGGGACGCCCAGCGCCTTGAGCACGCACGCGGCGGTGCTGCCGGTACGGCCCAATCCGGCGGCGCAATGCAGCAGAACGGCATCGCCCTGCCGCAGCGCGGCGGCAATCTGCTGCACCTCCCGCCGGAACGCCGCCGGCT
>DATNCB010000097.1:0-2112 GCA_035571715.1 Ramlibacter sp. | reverse complement strand
GGTCGGCCAGGACTTCAAAAGCTAGACGGCCGATTCGTCGATCTCGCCGGTGCGGATGCGCACGACGCGCTCGACACTGGTGATGAAAATCTTGCCGTCGCCGATCTTGCCGGTACGGGCGGCCTTGACGATCGCGTCCATACAGCGGTCCACATCGTCATCCTTGACCACCACTTCGACTTTAACCTTCGGCAAGAAGTCGACGACGTATTCCGCGCCCCGGTACAGCTCGGTGTGGCCTTTCTGGCGGCCGAAGCCCTTGACCTCAGTCACCGTGAGGCCGGTGACGCCGCAGTCGGCGAGCGCCTCGCGGACTTCCTCGAGTTTGAAGGGTTTGACGACGGCAGTGATCTGTTTCATGAAGTCCCCAGGTTTCTCTTAAGCACGGAATTTACCGGTTATAGGATAGCGCCAATCCTTGCCGAAACTGCGGTGGGTCACGCGAATGCCGACCGGAGCCTGCCTGCGCTTGTACTCGTTGACCCGAATCAGGCGCGCCACGCGCTCGACCAAGGCCCGATCGAACCCGGCGGCGATGATCTCTTCGATGCCCTGATCGTTCTCCATGTAGCGCTCCAGGATCGCATCCAGCACCTCGTAAGGCGGCAGGCTGTCCTGGTCGACCTGGTCGGGCCGCAGCTCGGCGCTGGGCGGGCGCGTGATGATTCGCTCGGGGATCGGGCTGATGCCCGCGCCATAGGGATCGTGGATGTTGCGCCAGCGCGCCAGCTTGAACACCGTGGTCTTGAGCAGATCCTTGATTACCGCGAAGCCCCCGGCCATGTCGCCGTACAAGGTGCAGTAGCCGGTGGCCATCTCGCTCTTGTTGCCCGTGGTTAGCACGATGCTGCCGAACTTGTTGGACAAGGCCATCAGGAACACGCCGCGAATGCGCGCCTGGATGTTTTCCTCGGTCGTGTCCTCGGGCAGGCCCTTGAACTCCTGCGCCAGCGAAGCCTTGAACGCCTCGAACTCCGGCACGATCGAAATCTCGTCGTAGCGCACCCCCAGGCGCGCCGCCATGTCGCGCGCGTCGATCCAGGAAATATCGGCGGTGTACGGTGACGGCATCATCACGGCGCGCACCCGGTCGCGTCCCAGCGCATCGACCGCGATCGCCAGCACCAGCGCCGAGTCGATGCCGCCCGACAAGCCCAGCAGCACACCAGGGAAGCCGTTCTTGCCGATGTAGTCGCGCACACCCAGCACCAGCGCATCCCAAAGGTCGGCTTCGGGACTGCGCTCGTGCACGATCTGCGCGGCAAGCACCAAACGGCCGGGCGCCCGCTCGGCCTGCAGCATGAAGAGGTCTTCCTGGAACCCAGGCGCGCGGCCCACCAGCGAGCCCTGCGCATCCAGGGCAAAGGATGCGCCGTCGAAGACCACCTCATCCTGGCCGCCCACGAGATGAGCGTAGATGACCGGCAGGTCGAGAGCGCGGGCGCGCTCGGCCATCCGCGCCACGCGTTCCCCGCCCTTGCCCAGGTGGAAAGGCGAAGCGTTGATCACGGCCAGCAGCTCGGCCCCGGATTCCTTGGCCAGCAGGCCGGGCTCGTCGAACCAGGCATCCTCACAGATCAACAGTCCCACGCTGACGCCTTCCACCTGGAAGACGCAGGTGCCCTGCCCCGGCGTGAAATAGCGGCGCTCATCGAACACCTGGTAATTGGGAAGTTCGCGCTTGGCATAGGTCTCCCGCACGCGGCCTTCGCTCAGCACGCTGGCCGCGTTGAACCGGCGCTGCACCGCCACCGACCGGCTGCGGATGTCCCCGCCCATGGGGTGACCCACGACCACGAACAGGCCCTTTAACCCGGCCAGCTCGCGGGCCACCGTTTTCACGGCATCATCGCAGGCAGCAATGAAGGCGGGTCGCAGCAACAGGTCCTCGGCCGGGTATCCGCAGATCGACAGTTCGGGCGTCAGCACCAGGCGCGCGCCCTGTGCGTAGGCGGTGTGGGCCGCGGCGATGATCCTTTGCGCGTTGCCGGCCGTGTCGCCCACCACGAAGTTGAGCTGGGCAATACAGATTTTTAGAGCCATGGCAGCAGTGAAATACAACTCGAACGATTATGTCACCCGGGTGCTGGAATCGCCGCTCCAGCTCGACGC
>DATNCB010000096.1:0-2182 GCA_035571715.1 Ramlibacter sp. | reverse complement strand
CCTGGACGGCCCGACAAGGCGGCACGAATGGCGCGCGCGATGCCCACGCCGATGTCCTGCGCGTGCAGCACGCGGAAGGCGGCCTTGCACAGCGGCTTGGCAATCGCAAGCTGGTCCATTTCCTCGTAGTCGCCTTGCTGCAGATCGACGATCTCGCGCTCGCTCGAGCCGCTGATCAGGATCATGGGAAAACAGTTGGTCGTCGCGTTGGCCAGCGCCGTAAGCCCATTGAGGAAGCCGGGCGCCGATACCGTCAGGCAAATGCCGGGCTTCCTGGTCAGGAAGCCGGCTGCCGCGGCAGCATTGCCCGCGTGTTGCTCGTGGCGAAACGTGATCACGCGCATACCCTCGGCCTGCGCCATCCGGGTTAGGTCGGTGATGGGGATGCCGGGCAGGGCGAAGATGGTGTCGATGTCGTTGAGCTTCAGGCCCTCGATCACGAGATGGAACCCGTCGATTGTTTGCGGGGCGCCTTCCGTGGTGGCCGCTGCGGTTTTCTCTATTACTGCTGACATTGAGAATCTCCTCGAGTGAATCGTCGCGGACATTGGCGCCGGCGCCGCCGGGCTGCGTCGCAGCCAAATGGGTCATTTGCACCTTGGCGGGTATCATAGGAATCGATACCTGATTTCCCCCTTGACCGCGGTCAATTTTCGAAATATTCGGAAGAGCCGGATCCGCGATGCACATTTTGGCCCATCTCCACCGCAGTCCTGTCTCATCAGTAGACACTCATCCCGAGCGAAACGTCATTCGCGTCCAGCTTGCGCACAACGTCGTGCTCAAGGGAATGACCGCCGGCCAGATGGCCGAACTCGAGCCGCTGCTGGACGTCGTCGACTGCGCGAAGGGCGAGGCCCTGCTGCACCAGGGCGTGCACGAAATGGAGCAGTACTTCATCCTCGACGGCATCCTGAAGCGGGTCGTGAGCAACGCGGAAGCCCACGAGATGATCCTGCGTTTCACCGACGAAGGCGACATGGAGACCAGCTATGCGGCGTGGCGCCTGGGCACGCCGACGCCGTACAGCATCGTGTGCGTGACGAAGGCGCGTGTGGCGAAGCTGCCGATGCGCGAGTGGGTGGCGTTCCTGGAGCGCCATCCCGGGATCAAGCAGTCTTTCGAGTATTACGTGATGCACGAGATGAGCGAAATCATGGCGCACACGATCACGCTGCATCTGCTGGATGCGCCCGGTCGCGTCAAACGGTTCCTGCGCAAGCACGCGGAGTTGTTCGATCGGATCCCGAAGAAGGAGCTGGCTTCGTACTTGAACCTGTCGGCGGAAACGCTTAGCCGGCTGAAACAGCGCGGGAAGATCTGAAAAATCAATTCCGATACCGGCCGCAAAGGACGTGAAGGATCCGCGAAGGACGCAAAAAAGACAGCCAGGAATGAATTGCAAATCAATATGAATTTCTTGAATTCTTTCGCGCCTTTCGCGTAATCTTCGCGTCCTTCGCGGCCGGATGTCGTACTACGTCTTCGCGTACGTAAACCGCCTGCTGATCACCATCAACCGCAACTGGTTGTCGACCTTGCCGGCTCCGGCCACCGTGCTTGCGATGCGCTCGGCTTCGGCCCGCTCCGGCGCATCGAGCACGATGCCGCGCAGCACCACCTTGCCGCCCTTCGATTCGATCTCGATGTTGGTCTCCCGAGTCGGCTCGTTCTCCTTCAGCGCCGCGCGCACCGCCGCGCTCAGCGCCAGGTCGGCCAGCATGGCCCGCGATTGCTCGGTCTCCTGAAATTCGGGCCGGCCGGCCAGCTGCAGGATCTGCCGGGCGCAGGTCTCCACGGAGAGCCGGTCCGTGTTCAGCACCATGTTGTAAAGGAGCGGATCGCCCCAGGTGACGCCGAACTGGGCCTTGATCTTCGCCGCATGGGCATCGTCGCTGCGCCGAATTTCCGCTTCGGCGAATGACCTGTCATCCAGTTCCAGGTGCCCCATCAGCCAGTCCACGCGGCGGTCGAACGAACGCGTGACGCGCACCGTGATCACATGCGGCACGGGCCGCAGCAGGCAGGTGGTGCCCCAGCCGCGCAGGACGATGTTGCCCTTCGTGGCCAACGCGAAAACCTCCTTGGCGGTGTACACGGCCACCTGCTGGTGGTTGGTGGTCATGCGCTCGACCAGGCCGGCCTTGCCTTCGCGCAGCCGGCTGATGACGCTGGAGGGCAC
>DATNCB010000095.1:0-4737 GCA_035571715.1 Ramlibacter sp. | reverse complement strand
CGGCTGATGACCGTGAGCGTGCGGCCCGGCAAACCCAACGGCGCGGCATCCAGTTTCCTCTCCGGAATGATCCGCGAGCCGCTGGCGGGCGAGCGGGCCGCGTGTCCGGTGCCCCCCGAGACGCTGGTGGCGCTATCGTCGCCGGGGCGAACAATGGAGGGAATCATCCGCGCGGCCGAGGCGAGCGACGCCCACTGGGGGC
Source organism: Ramlibacter sp. (assembly GCA_035571715.1). GTDB lineage: Bacteria > Pseudomonadota > Gammaproteobacteria > Burkholderiales > Burkholderiaceae_C > Ramlibacter. The sequence continues at coordinate 4,535 of DATNCB010000095.1, read as the reverse complement.
CGCTCACGGCGGTGAATCTGCCGTCGCTGCGGACCACCGTCGGCGCGATGGCGGCAGCGCTGGAGAAAGTCGCTGGTCCGGCGGCGACGCAGCTGCTGGACTGGACGCCCGATCCCGCGATCCTGCGGCTCGTGAAGACCTGGCCGGGCAATGTCGCGTTCGCGCGCGCGGCCGCCCTGGGCCTGCAGGCCGACACCGACTTCGAATCCATCGTGCGCGCCTACGTGCGTGAGAATCCCGGCGCCGTGAAGCTGCCGCTGCGCTGATGCAATCCATTTTGCTCGGCTGCATTGCCGACGACTTCACGGGCGCGACCGACCTGGCCAACAACCTGGTGCGCAGTGGCATGCGCGCGGTGCAGACCATCGGCGTGCCGTCCGGGTCGCTGGACCGAGCGGCCGATGCCGTCGTGGTGGCGCTCAAATCGCGCACCATCGCCGCGGCCGATGCGGTACAGCAGTCGCTGGCCGCGTTGCGCTGGCTGCAATCGCAGGGCGCGCGCCAGATCTATTTCAAGTACTGCTCCACCTTCGACAGCACTGCGCAAGGCAACATCGGCCCCGTCACCGAAGCGCTGATGGATGCGCTGGGCACGGACTTCACCATCGCCACGCCAGCGTTCCCGGACAACCAGCGCACGGTGTTCAAGGGCTACCTGTTCGTCGGCGATGTGCCGCTGAACGAGTCGGGGATGCGCGACCATCCGCTCACGCCGATGACCGACGCCAACCTGGTTCGGGTGCTGCAGGCGCAATGCCGGCGCAAGGTGGGGCTGATCGACTACAGGGCGGTGGCGGCGGGCGAGCCGGCGATTGCCCGGCGCGTGGAAGAACTGCGCGCCGCCGGCTGCGGCATCGCCATCGTCGACTCGCTGAGCAACGACGACCTGCTGCGGCTGGCTCCGGCGCTCAAGGGCATGCCGCTGGTCACCGCCGGTTCGGGCGTGGCCATCGGGCTTGCCGGGAACTTCGGCATCAGCGGTTCGGCGGGCGCAGGCGAGCTGCCCCGCGCGGGTGGTGCGAGGGCCGTGCTCTCGGGAAGTTGCTCGGTGGCGACGAACCGGCAGGTGCAGGCCTTCATCGCGGCCGGACATCCGGCGCTGGCGATCGACCCGTTGCGTATTGCCGGCGGCGACGACGTCGCCGCCCAAGCGCTGGCATGGGCGGCTCCGCTGTTGGCTCGCGGGCCGGTGCTCATCTACTCGACGGCGCAGCCGCAGGACGTGAAGGCAGTGCAAGGCCGGCTCGGCGTGGACGAAGCCGGCGCAATGGTCGAACGCACGATCGCAGCGGTCGCGCGCGGCCTCGTTGCGCAGCTGGGCGTGCGGCAACTGGTGGTGGCCGGCGGCGAAACCTCAGGCGCCTGCGTGCAGGCACTTGGCGTCGCACAGATGCAGATCGGCCGGCAAATCGACCCGGGCGTGCCGTGGTGCTATGCACAGACCGGCAGCGGCGCGGGCGTTCACCTCGCGCTGAAGTCGGGCAACTTCGGCGCCGACGATTTCTTCGCCAAAGCTTTTGCGATGCTCGCATGAAGTTGGGCGCGCCATGAACGAATCCCAGGCCCGCGACGAGATCTGCCGCATCGGCAAGAGCCTGTTCGAGCGCGGCTATGTGCACGCCACGGCCGGCAACATCAGCGTGCGGCTGGACGACGGTTTCCTGATCACACCCACCGATGCCTGCCTGGGTTTTCTCGAGCCGGCGGCGCTGGCGCGGCTGGACCGCGAAGGGCGCCAGCTCTCCGGCGAGCGGGCCAGCAAGACGATGGCGCTGCACGCGGCGATTTACCGCGCGGCCATGCCGTTCGATGCGGGTACACGCTGCGTCATCCATACCCACAGCAGCCATAGCGTCGCGCTCAGTCTTGGGTGCCGCAGCGCCGAACTGCTGGCGCCGATCACGCCGTACTTCGTGATGAAGGTCGGCCATGTGCCGCTGGTTGCTTATCGCCGGCCCGGCGCGCCCGAGACCGCCGAGGAAGTGGCCCAGCTGATCGCGCAGTATGGCGGCAGCGGCCGGCCGATCCGCGCCGTGATGCTGGCGCGTCTCGGGCCCAACGTCTGGCACGACACGCCGGGCGCGGCGATGGCCGTCCTGGAAGAACTCGATGAGACCGCGCGGCTGGCGCTGCTCGCACCCGGCTGCGAACCGTTGGCCGAACCGCAAATCGATGAACTGCGCCGCACTTTCGGCGCCCGCTGGTAGGAGCCCCTTATGCCCCGCTTTGCCGCCAATCTGTCCATGCTCTACCCCGAGCTCGAATTTCTCGATCGCTTCGAAGCCGCCGCCCGCGACGGCTTCCAGGGCGTCGAGTTTCTGTTTCCCTATGCCTGCGAAGCGGGCGAACTCGCGGCGCGGCTGAAGGCCCACTGCCTGCAGCAGGTGCTGTTCAACGCGCCGCCGGGCGCGTGGGAGCAGGGCGAACGGGGCCTGGCCTGCCTGCCGGGGCGCGAAGCCGAGTTCCGCGAAGGCATCGCCAGCGCGCTGCGCTATGCGCAAGCCCTGGCCTGCCCGCGCGTTCATGTCATGGCGGGCCTGCTGCCTGCCGGCGCGCAGCGCGATGCGGTCAGGCCAACTTATGTGAGCAATCTGCGGTGGGCCGCGGCCGAAGCGGCACGCGCGGGCCTGGACATCCTCATCGAGCCGATCAACACGCGCGACATTCCGGGCTTCTTCCTGAATCGGCAGGACCAGGCACATGAACTCATTGGCGAGATCGGCGCGGCCAACGTCAAGGTGCAGATGGACCTGTACCACTGCCAGATCGTCGAGGGCGACGTGGCGATGAAGATCCGCCGGTACCTGCCGACCGGGCGCGTGGGCCACTTCCAGATCGCCGGTGTGCCGGAGCGGCACGAGCCCGATGTGGGCGAAATGAATTACGCGTACCTGTTTGGCGTCATCGACGAGGTGGCGCGGCAATGCGGCTGGGACGGCTGGATCGGCTGCGAATACCGCCCGCGGCGCGGCGCGCAGCCCGGTGGTACGTCGGCTGGGCTGGGCTGGTTCCAGCACTGGCGTTGAGGGCTGGAGTGCCCCTATGACGCTGACACAATAGCGCTGTGCCGCTCACACTCGTCCAACCCGTCCACAGCGAAATCATCATCAAGAAGAGCCGCTTCATCGGCTGCGTCCAGGCGGTGCCCGACCGCGCCGCTGCGCAGGCGGTCGTGGCGCAATTGCGGCGCGAACATCCCGGCGCAACGCACGTGTGCTGGGCCTTCCTGGCCGGCGGCCAGTCGGCGGCGAACGACGACGGCGAGCCCGGCGGAACGGCCGGCCGGCCGATGCTCGAAGTGCTGCGCCGCCAGGACCTCGAAGGCGTGCTGGCGACCGTGGTGCGCTATTTCGGCGGCGTCAAGCTCGGTGCCGGCGGGCTGGTGCGCGCGTACACCGATGCAGTGGCGCAGGCTTTGCTCGGGGCGGCCAAGGTGCCGATGCAAAGACGCGTGACCTTGCGTTGCGCCGTGCCGTACGCGCTGGAGGGACTGGTGCGGCGCGAGCTGCAGCTGGCCGGCGCCGCGCTGGGCCCGGTGACGCACGATCGCGAAGTCGAATTCGAATTCACGGCGACCGAGGCCGACGCGGCTGTCCTGGTCGCGCACCTCAACGAGGCGGGCCAGGGCGCGCTGGAATGGCTCGATTGAGCGCCCAGCGTTTCCGCAGTGGGCGCGGCTGGCCCTAAACCGAAACGATCTCCTGGCCGTCGAGCAGTTGCTCGACGTTGGCCGCGGAATGGCCGACCTTCGCCACGGCGCGCCTGAGTTGCTCTTCGCTGCAGCCGAATTGCTTGCACCACCAGTGGACCTCGCGCGGATCGTCGAGGGCGATCAAGCCGCGATCGGCTGGTACGGTTTCGAACACATATGCCATGGCGCTTGTCTCCCTTCTTGTTTTGAGCAACTAATCACGATTGGACCCGCGCGGCGCGGCACAGCTTGACCGCCAGTGGCGAAACAATGTGTAATCCGCGTCCTACCGCAGCTATCGTTTTGATAGCGCGGCAGCGACGCTTCGCAAATGGGATCAGGAAAGCCGCTGGATGAGCGTCACGGCCGCCGCCGGCGCGCGTTCCTTGGCTCCGTTGATGAGGAAGACGAAAACCTCGCGCGACGCTGCGCCCGCGATCCAGGAGCGCGCGCCTTGCGCCCATTGGCCCAGCACCTCGGGCGGGTAGCCGGTTTCGCAATCCGCCGCGCTGCGCATCAGCCTGATGTAGGCCAGGTCGCCTTGCTCGTCGGCGATCGCGGGGAACTTGTCGGAGTCGGTGTGCACGGTCGTGCAGCCGTAGCGGCGCGCGAGCGGCAGGTAGTCGGGCGAGCGAAAACTCTCGTGCCGCACATCGAGCACATGGCGCAGCGCGCGGCCTTCGATGCTCTTGGGCAGCAGCGTGAGGAAGCCCTCGAAATCCTGCGCGTCGAACTGCTTGGTCGGCATGAACTGCCACACGATCGGGCCGAGCTTGTCACCGAGCTCGCCGATGCCGCTGCCCACGAAGCGCTCGATCGACTCGCCCGCGGTGGCCAGCAGCTT
>DATNCB010000094.1:0-8597 GCA_035571715.1 Ramlibacter sp. | reverse complement strand
TCGTGCTGGACGCCCGGGGCGGCCTGTCGGCGCAGGATCACGACATCGCCAGGTACCTGCGCAAGCTGGGCAAGCCGACGGTGCTGGCCGCGAACAAGGCCGAGGGAATGACCGAAGGGGTGCAGCTGACCGAGTTCTACGAGCTCGGCCTGGGCGAGGTGCATCCGGTGTCTGCGGCTCACGGGCAGGGCATCCGCAGCCTGGTCGATCTCGCGTTCGAGCCGCTGAACCTTTCCGGTGAGGAAGACGAGGTCGCGGCGCAGGACACGGGCGTGATCAAGCTCGCCGTCGCGGGCCGGCCCAACGTCGGCAAATCGACCCTGATCAACACCTGGCTGGGCGAAGAGCGGCTGGTGGCCTTCGATCAGCCGGGCACGACGCGGGACGCGATCTCGGTGCCGTTTGAACGGGGCGGGCAGAAATTCGAACTCATCGATACCGCGGGCCTGAGGCGCAAGGGCAAGGTGTTCGAGGCGATCGAGAAGTTCTCGGTGGTCAAGACCTTGCAGGCCATCGAATCGGCCAATGTCGTATTGCTGCTGCTGGATGCGACCCAGGGCGTGACCGACCAGGACGCGCATATCGCCGGCTACATCCTCGAAAGCGGCCGCGCCGTCGTGCTGGCGGTCAATAAATGGGACGCCGTGGACGAGTACGAGCGCCAGCAGGTGCAGCGCCAGATCGAGACGCGGCTGGCGTTCCTGAAGTTCGCGCCGATGCACTTTATCTCGGCCATCAAGCGCCAGGGCCTGGGACCGGTGTGGGCCTCGATAGCGCAGTCCCACAAGTCGGCCATGGTGAAAATGCCGACGCCGGTTCTGACCCGGCTGTTGCTGGAGGCGGTGCAATTCCAGTCGCCCAAGCGCGCGGGCATGTTCCGGCCCAAGCTGCGCTACGCGCACCAGGGCGGCATGAACCCGCCGGTGATCGTCGTTCACGGCAATTCACTCGAGCATGTGACCGACGCTTACAAACGCTTTCTCGAGGGGCGCTTTCGCAAGGAATTCAACCTGATCGGCACCCCTTTGAGAATCGAAATGAAGACCTCGCGCAATCCATACGCCGACAAGGACTAGCATAATCCGCACCCAGCTGGAGTGCTATCGGCTTTGGACTACTTGCGCAGCACTCTTGCTGTGGTAAGGTGCAGTTTCCAACAACATTTCCGAATGCGGAACACGGAGAATATCGTGAGCAACAAAGGGCAGCTTCTACAAGACCCATTTCTCAATACCTTGCGTCGCGAGCATGTGCCGGTGTCGATTTACCTCGTCAACGGCATAAAGCTGCAAGGCCAGATTGAGTCCTTTGACCAGTACGTTGTGCTGCTGCGCAACACAGTGACCCAGATGGTTTACAAGCACGCCATCTCCACCATCGTGCCCGGCCGGGCTGTGAACTTCACCACGACCGAAGGTGAAGCCGGCGCGACTTGAAGACTGCGCGCCAGGCGCTCGAACGGCAGCGCGGTCCTCGCAGCCGATCTGAGTGCGCCTTCCGGGACCCCTGGCTTTGAGTTTGCCCGAACCGCCCGTTCGCCCTGTTGCTCCCACCATTCTTGTGGGCGTGGATCTGGGCCTGCCCCACTTCGACTCGCAGCTGGAAGAGCTGGGCCTGCTCGCGCAGACCGCCGGCCTGACGCCGGTCGCGCGCGTCGCCTGCAAGCGCAAGGCGCCCGACGCGGCCCTGTTCATCGGGAAGGGGAAGGCCGACGAGATCAAGGCGCTGGCCGAAGAGACCGGCGCCACCGAGATCCTGTTCGACCAGGCCCTGAGCCCGGCTCAGCAGCGCAATCTGGAGCGCCACCTCGACCGGCCGGTCAACGACCGCACCTTGCTGATTCTGGAAATCTTCGGCCAGCGCGCCCGCAGCCATGAGGGCAAGCTGCAAGTCGAGCTGGCCCGGCTGCAGTACGTGAGCACGCGGCTGGTGCGAAGGTGGTCCCACCTGGAACGCCAGACCGGTGGCGCTGGCCTGCGCGGCGGCCCGGGTGAAAAGCAGATCGAACTGGACCGCCGGATGATCGGCGACGCCATCAAGCGCACCCGCGAGCGGCTGGAGAAGGTCAAGAAGCAGCGCCACACCCAGCGGCGCCAACGCGAGCGGCGCGGCGCGTTCAACATCTCGCTGGTCGGCTATACCAACGCAGGCAAGTCCACGCTGTTCAATGCGCTGGTCAAGGCTCGTGCCTATACCGCCGACCAGCTGTTCGCGACGCTCGATACCACCACGCGCCAGCTCTACCTGGGCGAAGCGGGCAGGTCGGTGTCGCTGTCCGATACGGTCGGGTTCATCCGCGACCTGCCGCACAGCCTGATCGACGCCTTCGAGGCCACCTTGCACGAAGCGGCGGATGCCGACCTGCTGCTGCATGTGGTCGACGCCGCCAATCCGAATCACCCCGAACAGATTGCGGAGGTCCAGCGCGTGCTGCACGAAATCGGCGCGGCCGACGTGCCGCAGGTGCTGGTGTTCAACAAGACCGACGTGCTGGATCCGAGCCAGCAGCCGCTCCAGTCCAGCGACGTGTTCGAACTCGAAGGCATCCCGGTGCCGCGCCTGTTCGTCAGCGGCCGGACCTCGGCCGGCCTGCCGGCGCTGCGACGCCAACTGGTGGAAGAGTTGAGCCAGCGCAATCCCCAGGTGATGGCTGCCCGGGACAAACCTGAATTGCACGATACGGCCGCATGACGCGGCCCACGGCACACAAGGCACAATGCGGCTGCTACAAGAAAGAGATCGAAGCGCGATGAACCTCCATTTACCCAGCCTGCCGTGGGCGCAGCTGAAGGGCCGGATCAGGGGCATGTTCAACCTGAACGATCCGCGCTGGGGGCGCGGCGACGACAAGCAGTCGGAGAACAATCGCCCCGACCCGCAGAAGCCCGAAGGCAATGGCCGCGGCCCCAACCAGGGCCCGCCGGACCTCGACGAGCTCTGGCGCGATTTCAACCGCAAACTGGGCGGGCTGTTCGGCGGCAAGGGCCGCCGTCCGGACAATAACGGTGGTTTTGGCGGCGGTGGCGGCAACTTCCAGCCCGACATGAAGAGCGCCGGCATCGGTGCCGGCCTGGTGGCCGCGGTCGTCGTGCTGATCTGGCTGGGCACCGGCTTTTTCATCGTCCAGGAAGGCCAGCAGGCTGTGATCACGCAGTTCGGCCGCTACAAGTCCTCCGTGGGTGCCGGCTTCAACTGGCGCCTGCCTTATCCGATCCAGCGGCATGAGCTGGTGTTCGTCACGCAGATCCGCTCCGTGGACGTGGGCCGTGACAACGTGATCAAGGCCACGGGGCTGCGTGAATCGGCCATGCTGACTGAAGACGAGAACATCGTCGAGATCAAGTTCGCGGTGCAGTACCGCCTGAGCGATGCGCGGGCTTATTTGTTCGAGAGCAAGAATCCGTCCGAGGCCGTCGTGCAGGCGGCGGAGACTGCCGTGCGCGAAACGGTGGGCAAGATGCGGATGGATTCGGCGCTGGCCGAGGAGCGCGACCAGATAGCGCCGCGCGTGCGCACGCTGATGCAGACCATCCTGGACCGATACAAGGTCGGTATCGAAGTCGTCGGCATCAACCTGCAGCAAGGCGGCGTGCGGCCGCCCGAGCAGGTGCAGGCCGCTTTCGACGACGTGCTCAAGGCGGGTCAGGAGCGCGAACGGGCCAAGAACGAAGCGCAAGCCTACGCCAACGACGTGATTCCCCGCGCGGTGGGCGCGGCTTCGCGGCTGGCCCAGGAGGCCGATGCCTACAAGGCAAAGGTCGTCGCGCAGGCCCAGGGCGATGCGCAGCGCTTCAAGTCGGTGCTGGCCGAGTACCAGCGCGCGCCGCAGGTCACGCGCGACCGGATGTATATCGATGCGATGCAGCAGATCTACTCGAACGTGACCAAGATCCTGGTCGAATCGCGCCAGGGCTCCAGCCTGCTGTACCTGCCGCTGGACAAGATCATGCAGCAGGTGGCGCAGACCGGCGCGGCCGAGGCGCCCGCGACCGCGGCACCTGCACCCGCGGCTCCGGCCGGCCTCTCCAACGACTCGCGCACCCGCGACAACTCGCGTGGCCGCGAGCGCGAATCGCGCTAGGAGCCAGACAAGATGAACAGAATCGGATTCATGGTCACGTCGGCACTGGTGGTGCTGGCGCTGCTCAGCTCGATGCTTTTCGTGGTCGACCAGCGCCAGTTCGGCGTGGTCTACGCGCTGGGCCAGATCAAGGAAGTCATCACCGAACCGGGCTTGAACTTCAAGTTGCCGCCGCCGTTCCAGAACGTGTCGTACATCGACAAGCGTCTGCTGACGCTGGATAGCCCCGACACCGAGCCCATGCTGACGCTGGAAAAGCAGCGCATGGTGATCGACTGGTACGTGCGCTGGCGCATCACCGACCCGCTGCAGTACATCCGCAACGTGGGCCTGGACGAGGCCGCCGGCGCCAACCAGCTCAATCGCGTGGTGCGCAATGCGTTCCAGGAAGAGATCAACCGGCGCACGGTGCGCGAGCTGCTTTCGGTCAAGCGCGAACAGCTCATGTCCGACGTCAAGCGCGAGGTGCTCGAGGTCGTGAAGGGCGCCAAGCCCTGGGGCGTGGATGTGGTCGACGTGCGCATCACGCGCGCCGATTACGTCGACGCGATCACCGAGTCCGTCTACCGGCGCATGGAGGCCGAGCGCAAGCGCGTGGCCAACGAGCTGCGTTCCACCGGCGCGGCCGAAGGCGAGAAGATCCGCGCCGATGCCGACCGGCAGCGCGAAGTGACGGTGGCCAATGCCTACCGTGACGCGCAGAAGATCAAGGGCGACGGCGACGCCCAGGCCGCCGCGATCTATGCCGAGGCATTCGGTCGCGATGCGCAGTTCGCCCAGTTCTATCGCAGCCTGGACGCGTACAAAGCGAGCTTCAACAAGAAGGGCGACGTCCTGGTGGTCGACCCCAGCGGCTCGGAGTTCTTCAAGGCGTTCCGCAACAACAGCGGCGCGGCGGCCGCGAAGAAATAAGGCCGGGGCGGGCCTTGGACGGCAATATCTTCTGGTCCGCGCTCGCGCTGGTCCTGGTGCTCGAAGGCCTGCTGCCGTTGCTGTCCCCAGGTGGCTGGCGCCGCACCTTCCAGCGGCTGCTCGAATTGCATGACGGGCAATTGCGATTCTTCGGGCTGTGCAGCATCCTCGTGGGCCTGGTGCTGCTGTGGATCGTGTCCTGAAATACCAGTCCGCTTTTCTTTAGCCGCGCCAGAGGACCGGTAAAATACTGTTTTTAACAGCGCCCCCTCACCATGTCCGCCTGGGTCCTGCCGGATCACATCGCCGATGTATTGCCTTCCGAGGCCCGGCACATCGAAGAAATTCGACGCGAATTACTCGACACGGCCCGGGGTTACGGCTATGAGCTGGTGATGCCGCCGCTGCTGGAACACCTGGAGTCGCTGCTTACCGGCACGGGCGAAGCGCTGGATCTGCAAACCTTCAAGCTGGTGGACCAGCTCTCGGGCCGCATGATGGGCCTGCGCGCCGACACCACGCCCCAGGTCGCACGCATCGACGCGCACCTGCTCAATCGCCAGGGCGTCGCACGCCTGTGCTACTGCGGCCCGGTATTGCATACGCGCCCCGATCGCCCGCACGCCACCCGCGAGCCGCTGCAATTCGGCGCGGAGATCTACGGCCACGCCGGACTCGAAGCCGACCTGGAAGCCTTGTTGCTGGCACTTGACTGCCTCGCGGCCGCCCGAGTCGAGGACGTGACCGTGGACATGGCCGATGCGCGCATCGTGCGATCGCTCCTGAGCGGAGTGCCCGTGGACGCATCCGTTCTCGCGCGGGTGCATGCGGCGCTGGCGACCAAGGATGCGAGCGAGCTGCGTGCGCTCACGGCAACCTTTCCGGCGGCCGCTCGCGAAGGCCTGCTCGCGCTGGTTTCCCTGTATGGCGACGGAAAAGTCCTGGCCGAAGCGGAAAAGGCGCTGCCATCCAGCCCGCTGCTGCGCGAAGCGCTGTCCAACTTGAAGTGGCTGGCCGGCCACCTGCAAGGCGCGAAGGTCAGCTTCGACCTCGCCGATTTGCGCGGCTACGCCTATTACAGCGGCGCCCGCTTCGCTGTCTACACCCCTGGCGCCAGTGATGCGCTGGTGCGCGGCGGCCGCTATGACGAAGTCGGTGCGGTGTTCGGCCGCAACCGGCCGGCCGTGGGCTTCAGCCTGGATTTGAAAGAGCTGGTCGCGGTGGTGGCCAAGCCGCCGCTGAAGGCTGCCATTCGGGCGCCCTGGCTGGACACTGGCAAGGAGGCGGCGCAGTTGCGCGCGGCGATCGACGCGCTACGCAGCCGCGGCGAAATCGTGGTGTGCGTGCTGCCGGGCCACGAAAGCGAACTGGTCGAATTCCAATGCGATCGCGAGCTGGCCCTGGCTGCCGGCCAATGGGTTGTGAAAGCCATTTAATTTTTTCTTCCGGAAGTAATCTGATGACAAAGACAAAGGGCCGCAATGTGGTCGTGGTCGGCACCCAGTGGGGCGACGAAGGCAAGGGCAAGCTGGTCGACTGGCTGACCGAAATGGCGCAGGGCGTCGTGCGCTTCCAGGGTGGCCACAACGCCGGGCATACGCTGGTGATCAACGGCGTGAAGACCGCACTGCACCTGGTTCCCAGCGGCATCATGCGGCCGAACGTGAAGTGCTACATCGGCAACGGAGTGGTTCTTTCCGCGGCGAAACTGTTCGAGGAAATGGAAGGGCTGGAAAAGGCCGGCGTCGAAGTGCGCTCGCGCCTTCGCATCAGCGAGGCCTGCCCGCTGATCCTGCCGTACCACGCGGCGCTCGATATCGCGCGCGAAACGCTGCGCGAGCAGGGCGGCAGCGAGAAGATCGGCACCACCGGCCGCGGTATCGGGCCGGCCTACGAGGACAAGATCGCGCGACGGGCGCTGCGAGTGCAGGACCTCAAGCATCCGGATCGCTTTGCCGAAAAGCTCAAGGTGGTGCTGGACCTGCACAACTTCATGCTGACGAAGTATCTCAACGCGCCCGCGGTGGACTACCACGCCGTGTTCGACCAATCGATGAAGCACGGCGAACTGATGAAGCCGATGATGGCGGACGTCTCGCGCGAGCTCAACGAGGCGCACCTGCGCGGCGACAACCTGCTGTTCGAAGGTGCGCAAGGCACGCTGCTGGACGTGGATCACGGCACCTACCCGTACGTGACATCGAGCAACTGCGTGGCGGGCAACGCTGCGGCCGGTGCCGGCATCGGCCCGGGCATGCTGCATTACATCCTGGGCATCACCAAGGCCTATTGCACGCGCGTGGGCGGCGGGCCGTTCCCGACCGAGCTGGACTGGGCCAAGCCCGGCACGGTGGGCTATCACCTGTCTACAGTCGGCGCCGAAACGGGCGTGACCACCGGTCGCAGCCGGCGTTGCGGCTGGTTCGACGCGGCGCTTCTGAAGCGCAGCGCGCAGGTCAACGGCCTGTCGGGACTGTGCATCACGAAACTGGACGTGCTGGACGGCGTCAAGGAACTGCAGCTTTGCACCGGCTACGACCTGGACGGCGAGCACACCGACATCCTGCCGATGGGCGCCGACGAGATCTCGCGCTGCAAGCCGGTGTACGAGACGATTGAAGGATGGACCCAGAGCACCGTCGGTATCACGCAATACGACAAGCTGCCGGTCAACGCGCGGCTGTATCTGCAGCGCATCGAACAGGTGACGGGCGTGCCGATCGACATGATTTCGACCGGCCCGGATCGCGAACAGACGATCATGATGCACCACCCCTACCTGCCAAAATAAGACGCGAGGACCAGCCCCATGTTGACGGAAGACGGCAAGCACCTTTACGTGAGCTATGACGAGTACCACAGCCTGATCGAGAAGCTCGCGATCAAGGTGCACCAGTCGGGCTGGAAGTTCGACACCATCCTGTGCCTGGCACGCGGCGGCATGCGCCCCGGGGACATCCTGTCGCGCATCTTCGACAAGCCGCTGGCCATCATGTCCACCAGTTCGTATCGGGCGGAAGCCGGCACCGTGCAGGGGCACCTGGACATCGCGCGCTACATCACCACGCCCAAAGGCGAGATTGCGGGCAAGGTGCTGCTGGTGGACGATCTCGCGGACTCGGGCCACACGTTGCATGCCGTGATCGAGATGCTGCGCACCAGCTACAAGCCGATCACCGAGCTGCGCAGTGCGGTGATCTGGACCAAGGGCCTGTCGAAATTCACGGCCGACTATTCGGTGGAATTCCTGCCGACCAATCCCTGGATCCACCAGCCGTTCGAAACCTACGACAGCATGGGGCCGGAGAAGCTGCTGGAGAAGTGGAAGGTTTAGGCAGCCATCGCGGCGGGCTAATATCCGCCCATGAGCAAGCCCGTCACCGCCCTAATCCACCACCCCTACGTCCCTCCCGAAGGCTTCGCCGCCCCGCAGGCCGGCGTCTTCAAAGCCTCCACGGTCATCTTCCCGAACGTCGCGGCCATGCGTTCGCGCGACTGGCAACACAAGAAGGGCTACACCTACGGCCTGCACGGGACGCCGACCACGTTTATGCTCGAGGAGCGGATCGCGACACTCGAAGGCGGCACCTACTGCATCCTGGTG
>DATNCB010000093.1:0-1164 GCA_035571715.1 Ramlibacter sp. | reverse complement strand
GCATTTCATCCAACTGATGTGCCAGCTCGGCCATGCGATCGTCTACTTGCAGAACACCACCGGCTATATGGTGGGCAAGGACAGCGAGCAGGGCGGCATGATCAAGCACGGCAGCAAGATGATCCAGGCGGTCACCAACGCTTCGGTCCCGCAGATCACGATCATGTGCGGCGCGTCGTATGGCGCCGGCAACTACGGGATGTGCGGGCGCGGCTATGCGCCACGTTTCCTCTTCAGCTGGCCCAGCGCCAGGACCGCCGTGATGGGCGGCGAGCAGGCCGCCCACACCATGCAGATCGTCACCGAGGCCGGCCTGGCGCGCAAAGGCATCACTGCCGATCCGGAGCAATCGAAAGCCCAGTTCGACAAGATCGTCGACATGTTCGAAGCGCAGGGCGATGCTTTTTACACGTCGGGCCTGTTGCTCGACGACGGCGTGATCGATCCGCGCGACACCCGCGCCGTGCTGGCGTTCTGCCTGGATACCTGTGCCGAGGCGGATCGGAGGCAAGTGCGGCCTATGCAGTTTGGCGTGGCGAGGATGTGAAAGGAGACAACGATGCAATTCACCCACGAACACCTGGAAATCCAGAAGACCCTCAAGCGCTTCATCGACGAGGAGATCAATCCCCATGTCGATGAATGGGAAGCGGCGGAGATGTTTCCGGCGCACCAGGTGTTCAAGCGGCTCGGCGATCTCGGCCTGCTGGGCCTGACCAAGCCCGAGGAATACGGCGGCGCGGGCCTGGACTATTCCTATGCCATGGCCATGGCGGAGGCGCTGGGCCACATCGAATGCGGCGGCGTCCCCATGGCGATCGGCGTGCAGACCGACATGGCCACGCCCGCATTGGCGCGCTTCGGCAGCGACGAATTGCGCCGGCAGTTTCTCGCGCCGGCCATTGCGGGCGACATGGTCGCCTGCATCGGCGTGAGCGAACCCGGCGCCGGCAGTGACGTCGCCGGTATCAAGAGCCGCGCGGTGAAAGACGGTGACGATTACCTCATCACCGGGCAGAAGATGTGGATCACCAACAGCCTGCAGGCCGACTGGATGTGCATGCTGGTCAACACGGGCGAGGGGCCGATCCACAAGAACAAATCGCTCGTGATCGTGCCGATGCGCGACGGGCCGAACGGCAAGCTCACCAAAGGGATCGAGGT
>DATNCB010000092.1:0-1013 GCA_035571715.1 Ramlibacter sp. | reverse complement strand
ATGACGACGCACCAGCAGTTCTCGGTCCTGGGCGAGCGCGGCTGGCTGCGCTTCGACTTCCCGTACGCGCATTCGCGGGCGCGGGCCTGCCACATCTTCATCGGCGACGACAGCAGCATCGGCTCCTTCGAGACCTCGACGCTTTCGTTCGATATCGTCGACCAGTACGCGTTGCAGATCGAGCGTTTCTCGCGGGTGGTGCGGGGCGAGGCGGCACGTTCCTGGCCGCTGGAGGATGCGCAAGCCACGCTGCGAACCATCGAGGCAGTGTTCGAATCTGCCCGCCAAGGGGCCTGGGTCGCGCTCTAAGCGATCCCGTCGTAGACCAGCTTTAGCCCTATCGCCAGAAGCGCCCAGTAGCTGATCCGGTAGAACATCTGCTCGTCGAGCTTGCCCTGGATGCGGACGCCGAGGCTGACGCCGAGCGGCACCAGCGGCAACAGGACGAGTGCGGTGCCGAGATTGCCCAGGTCCAGCTGCCCGAGCGCGGCATACGGGATGATCTTGGCGTAGTTCGACGCGAAGAAGAACCACACCGTGGTTCCGACGTAGACGCGCCGGTCCAGACGCAACGGGAGCAAGTAGGCCATCACCGGCGGAGAACCCGCGTGCGCGAGGAAGCTGGTCACGCCCGAAACCGAGGACCAGAACACGCCGCGGGGCCAGGATGTGCTGGCCGGCGGCCGGTTCCTGGCCCAGCCGAAAAGATTGTTCAGCGCGAACGCCACCGCGATGGCTCCGATCACCAGCCGCAGGACGTCTTGCCGCACGATGCCGAACACGAGCGTTCCCACGATGATGCCCACCAGCAGACCCGCCAGAAGAATGGGCAGGTTCCTGCGGTCATACACGCCCCAGAACGCGCGCAGCCCGAACAGGTCGATAAAACACAGTACCGGCAACATGACCGCGGCCGCCTGGCGCGGTGCGATGACCAGTGACAGCAGGGGCACGGCCATCCCGCCAAACAGGCCGGGAATGCCGGTCTTGGAAATCCCTGTCAGGAGGACGAC
>DATNCB010000091.1:0-7703 GCA_035571715.1 Ramlibacter sp. | reverse complement strand
GGAACCTGGGATGCAGCGTGCGCAGTGCCGACATCCCGCGCACCGGCAGCACGCTGACGGTGGTGGCGATCGCCTGGAACGCATAGCGGAACCACAGCGCCATCAGCAGCGGCACCGAGGCACTGACGTACTTGGTGGTCGTATCCAGTGCCGAGAAGCAGGCGCATGCGCCCAACACCAGCGCGATCCCGGCCAAGGTTGCCTGCGCGCCCGCCGAAGACCCGCGCGGCGCCTTCACTGGATGCGGTCGGCCAGCACTTCCCAGACCGGAGTGAGTTCGCCGGGCAGGAACGGCAGCTGGCCCAGGTCGGTGTGGCTTTCGCCGGGGCTGTGGAAGTCGCTGCCGCGCGAAGCGGCCAGGCCGAACTCGCGGGCGGTTTCGGCGTACCTCACATATTCGGCCGCCGTGTGGCTGCCGGTGACGACCTCCACACCTTGGCCGCCGTGCACCTTGAATTCGGTGAATAGCGCGTACTCTTCGTTGGCCGTGAACTTGTAGCGTGCCGGGTGGGCGATCACTGCCATGCCGCCCGCGCCGGTGATCCACTGGATCGCCGCCTTGAGCGACGCCCAGCGGTGCGGCACGAAGCCGGGCTTGCCTTCGCTCAGGTACCTGCGAAACACCTCGCCGGTGTCCCTGCAAACGCCGGCCTCGACCAGGAAGCGCGCGAAGTGGGTGCGCGAGATCATGGCGGGATTGCCGACGTACTTGAGTGCGCCTTCATATCAGCCCGGGATGCCCACCTGCGCCAGCTGACCGGCCATCTCCTGGGCGCGCGGCCCGCGCCCGCCGCGCGTCTGCGTCAGGCCTTGCAGCATGGCGGGATCGCTCGCGTCGAAGCCCAGGCCGAGGATGTGCACCGTCTGATCGGCAAAGGTGACCGAGATCTCGCAGCCCGTGAGGTACTTGAGTCCGTGCGCCTTGGCGGCCGCGGCGGCGCGTTGCTGGCCGCTCAATTCATCGTGGTCGGTCAGCGACCAGAGTTCGACGCCGTTGGCGGCGGCGCGCGCGGCCAGCTCTTCCGGAGTGAGGGTGCCGTCGGAAACAACAGAATGGCAATGCAGGTCGGCGTTGAGGATGGGCACGGTCTGATTTTAGAGCGCGCCGTATTCCGATGCTGGTGCCGGTTCATTCACGCCGGTTCAGTAGCCCGAATGGATCAGGGCCTTGAGCATGTGACTGGGGACGAATTTCGCGTCGAACTTGCGGCATTGCTCGCGAACGCCCCGCTCGCTCGACACCAAGTACCGCCCAAGCATCATTCGGCTCTCGTCATTGCCGCTGACGCGTGATCGACGTGGTACGACGGTGAACCCGAGGCGCAGGCCGGCGGCCATCGATGCCTCGATCGCCGCGGGCGAGCAGTTGCCGTTGGGATAGGCGATCGCTATCGGGCGATAGCCCACGAGTTGCGCAAGCGCCTCCTGGCAGCTTCGGACCTGATGCGCGATTTGCTGTGGCGTGCAATTCGTCAAGATGGCGTGGTCTCGCGTGTGATTGCCGAAATGAACCCATGGGGATTGCGCGAACTGGCTGAGCTCGCCAGGGGTGAAGGGGCGGTCGCGGTCATCGCAGGGCACCAGGGCCGAGGAACCGAAGCGCTCTCGCAGGTACGACTCGATCTTCTCCGGGGTCAGCGCCTTGAGCCGCTCAATCATTGACTTGCGCATTGCCCCACTCGCGCCTGCTTGTGCAAGCTCGCGGCTTAACGCATCCCACCAGAAGGCCTTCTTCTCCAATACGTTGCCTATCGATACGAAGAAAGTTGCGGGAACGCGGAACTCCTCGAGCACCTTCAGCGACAGCGTATTGTTGAAGTACCCATCGTCAAACGTGATCATGAGGTAACGGCCGCCCGGCCTAATGCCTTTGTCCACCTGAGCGGGCGACAAGAGCGTGTAGCCGGCTTCCAGCATCACCTCGACGAACTCGCGAAAAACGTCCACCGTCACGCAGAGGTCCGGCGCGAACTCGTTGCGCCCCTGGCTTTCGCGCTCATGCAGCTTGTGAAATACCACCGTGACGAAAGTACCGGCGTCCGCGGGCTGATCGGGACCCAAGGCAACGCAAAGGTCGTCGGCAAAATCCAGTCCGCGATTGATGAGTCTTTTGAGCATGTTGCCTGTGCTTGCGTTGCACGACATCGTCCGCCAGCGCGAAGCTCATCCGCACGTAAACACATGCATCCAAGATCGCGTCCTACAGAAGATTTATCGACGTGAGTTACCGAGTGCAAAAGCTCTGCATCGTTTCAGCGGTGTCCGGATAATTGCCTCATCCACATGCCATACCGCTTCGGTAAACCCATGCGCATGCGCTACATCTATCTGGCTTGCCCGTGGTCGCCGGTGGGCGGCGGCATGTTCAAGGTGGCTGACTACCTGATCCAGTGCCAGTCGATGCAACCGCACGCTTACGCGGCGCAGCTGCGTCCCTTGGACACGAGAGGCGCGGGAAGCGCACTGTTTTCGCTGTGGGTCTTGCTGACTGCGCTCGCCCGCATCGTGCACGGCCGGCTGGACGGCGGCTTGGCCGGCGTGCACGTCAACATGGCCGAGCGGATGAGCCTTTTTCGCAAAGGCGTTCTCATCGCCGCGTGTCGCGCCTTGGGCATTCCCGTCGTGCTTCACCTGCATGCACAGATGCATCGCTACTACGAGACGCTGCCGGCTGCGCTGCAAGCGCCGACAAGATGGGTGTTCTCGCTCGCCAAGGCGGTCGTGGTGATCGGGCCGACCGGCAGGCGGTTCGTTAGCGAGGTCTTGCATGTGCCCGCAGAGCGCGTGAGCATCATCATCAATGGCGTGCCTGAACCGATCGAACCGCCCGACCCGCGCCGCCCAGGGAACCGCCGGCATGTCCTGTTCGTGGGCAACCTTTCGAAGCGCAAAGGGGTACTGGAGCTGTTGCAGGCACTGGCGCGGCCGGAAATCGACGCATCGCTGCTGCAAGTCACGATCGTGGGCGGCGGCGACGTGACCGGCTACCGGGCCAAGGCACGGGAGCTACGGGTGGACGGTTTCGTGCGCTTCGAAGGCTGGTGCGACCAGGACGAAGTGGACCGACTGCTCGCGCGCTCGGACATGCTGGTGTTGCCGTCGTATGACGAAGTCTTGCCGCTGGCCATCCTCGAGGCTCTGGCGCGCCGGGTGGCAGTGGTGACCACGGCTGTCGGCGAAATTCCATCCTTGTTGACCGACGGCGTGGACGCGGTATTCGTCCAGCCCGGCGATCCCGCCAGTATCGCCGCGGGCATGCAGAAGGTTCTGCAAGAGCCGGGGCTCATGCAGGCGCTGGCGCGCAACGGCCGCGCGCTGTACGAACGGCGTTTTTGCCTGTCAACGTTTTTCTCCGATGTGGCGAACGTGCACTTCCGGAATTTTGGTATCGCGGGGTGCTTCATCGACATGGACTCGACCGCTCAAGACAGCGGCGAAGACCTCATGACGCTGGCTAGCTGAGCGCTCCGGCTTCCTTGCGGATGTCCTCCAGCGTGACCAGCGCGCAGCTGATCGCCAGGCGCAGTCCCTGCACGATTTCGTCTAGCCGCATCGAGGGCTGACCCTGCGCCGGCAGCCACGGCACGTGGATGAGGCCACCGCGAGTGCGGCCGAATTCGTGTCGCGTGGCCAGTTCGTGCATGAGGCCGTAGAAGACATGGTTGCAGACGAAGGTGCCGGCGGTCTGCGACACCTCGGCGTTGATGCCTTCACCGATGAGGGATACCAGCATCGCCTTGATCGGCAGGCTGGTGAAATACGCCGCCGGACCGCCTGCCACGACGGGGGTGTCGACCGGCTGGGTGCCGGCGTTGTCCGCGATGTGTGCATCGTTTACGTTGATCGCGATGCGCTCGAGCGACAGCGCTGCGCGGCCGGCGGCCTGTCCGGTGCATACCACGAGCGCCGGGTGGTGGTGATGCAGCAGCTCGCGCAGCTTCTGGAGCGATTCGCCAAAGACAGCAGGCAGTTGCGCGCCGATCAGCCGATGGCCGGCGACCAGGCGTCCGTGCAGGGCTTGCGCGGCCATCCAGCTGGGGTTGATCGCCGCTCCGCCGAACGGAGCAAAACCGGTTACCAACACCGTGGGAAAGCGACCCACGGTCGGGGCTGATGCGGATACCATGGAATCACTGTACCGCAGCGCGGTGCCTCTGGAGAACAGCCATGCGTTGGGAAGGTAACCGTGAATCGGACAATGTCGAGGACCGCCGGGATGAAGGCGGCGGGGGCGGTGGATTCGGCTTTGGCGGCCGCAGCATCGGCATCGGCACGATCGTCATCGCGCTCATCGGCGGCGCGATCTTCGGCGTCAATCCGCTCACCATCCTGAGTTTCCTGACCGGCGGCGGGCCCCCGCCGCAGGTGCAGCAGCAAGGCCCGGCCAAGGCCCCGCCGGCCAGCGACAAGACGGCCAAGTTCGTCTCGGTCGTGCTCGCCGATACCGAGGACGTCTGGACCCGGCTGTTTCAGCAGGGCGGGGCGACTTACCATCCACCCAAGCTGGACCTGTTCCGCGGGGCGATCGGCACCGCGTGCGGGACGGGACAAAGCGCGATGGGTCCGTTCTACTGCCCGGCCGACCAGAAGGTGTATATCGACCTGGGCTTCTACGACACCTTGCGCAACCGGCTCGGTGCGCCCGGCGAATTCGCGCAGGCCTATGTGATCGCGCACGAGGTCGGCCATCATGTGCAGGACGAGCTCGGCATCACCCGCAAGGTGGACGCAACGCGCGCTCGCATGAATCCGGCCCAAGCCAACGGGCTGAGCGTGCGAGTGGAATTGCAGGCGGACTGTTACGCGGGCGTGTGGGCGCACCATTCGCAGCAGTCCAAGAACTGGCTCGATCCCGGCGACATCGAGTCCGCCATGAATGCGGCGGCCAGGATCGGCGACGACGCGCTCCAGCGCTCGGCCGGCCGCGCCGTCGTTCCCGACAGCTTCACCCACGGCTCCAGCGCGCAGCGCCAGCAATGGTTCCACAAGGGCTTCCAGACCGGCAGCGTCAAGGCCTGCGATACTTTCAGCAGCCGCGACCTCTGACCGCAGTCGGCTCCGGCTCAGGCGGCTGCCAGGGTCGATAACGCCGCGCCGCGGCGGCCTCACGCCCTGTCACAGGGCTGTCATCCGTGAAGTGCGACAATAGCGGGTTGAGATGACAGCTTCCTTTTCCAATTTATCGCTGGCCGAGCCGCTGGCACGCGCCGTAGCCGAAATGGGCTACGAATCCATGACCCCCATCCAGGCCCAGGCCATTCCGGTCGTCTTGACCGGAATCGATGTGATGGGCGCAGCCCAGACGGGCACCGGCAAGACGGCGGCTTTTGCGCTGCCGCTGCTGCAGCGCTTGCTGAAACACGAGAACACGTCGACCTCGCCGGCGCGCCATCCGGTGCGCGCGCTGGTGCTGCTGCCCACGCGCGAACTGGCCGACCAGGTGGCCCAGCAGGTCAAGCTTTACGGCAAGTACACCAACTTGCGCAGCGCGGTGGTGTTCGGCGGCATCGACATGAAGCCGCAGACGGCCGAACTCAAGAAGGGCGTCGAGGTGCTGGTGGCCACGCCGGGCCGGCTGCTCGATCACATCGAAGCCAAGAACGCCGTGCTGAACCAGGTCGAATACGTCGTGCTGGACGAGGCCGACCGCATGCTCGATATCGGCTTCCTGCCCGACCTGCAACGCATCCTGTCGTACCTGCCCAAGCAACGCACCACGCTGCTCTTCTCGGCCACCTTCTCGCCCGAGATCAAGCGGCTGGCCAACAGCTACCTGCAAAATCCCGTGACCATCGAGGTCGATCGGCCAAACCAGGAAGCCGACACGGTCGAACAGCATTTCTACAGCGTCTCCGATGACGAGAAGCGCCACGCCCTCAAACAGATCGTGCGCCAGCGCGGCCTGACCCAGGCGTTCGTGTTCGTCAACAGCAAGCTCGGTTGCGCGCGGCTGGCGCGTTCGCTGGAACGCGAAGGCATGAACACCACGGCCCTGCACGGCGACAAGTCGCAGGACGAGCGCCTGAAGGCGCTGGACGCTTTCAAGCAGGGCAAGGTCGATCTGCTGGTCGCCACCGACGTCGCGGCTCGCGGCCTGGACATCAAGGATGTGCCGGCCGTGTTCAATTTCGATGTGCCGTTCAACGCCGAGGATTACATCCACCGGGTCGGCCGCACCGGCCGGGCCGGCCAGTCGGGGCTGGCCGTGACCTTCGTTTCGGGCAGCGACGCGCGCCTGATCAACGACATCGAGAAGCTCCTCAAGCGCAAGATCGAACTCGAAGCGATCGAATTCGACGAGGACCGGCCGCGCGGCCGCATCAACGACGGCCGCCGCGCCTGGCGCGAAGTCGGCGAAGTCGGCGATCCGCGCGATGTGCTCGATGCGCCGCGCGAGCGTGAACGGGCGCCTCGTCCGCAGCGCGATTACCGTCCGGCGGGCGCGTCCCGCGACCCCTTCTTCGACCAGCCTTACCAGGCGCCTGCCACCGAGGCGCCGCCCGCCTGGGAAACCGCCGTCAAGCCCGCCAGTCGCGTCTCGGCGAACATCAAGACCAAGCGGAAGGTCGCGGCGCTGTTCAAGTCGGAATAGCGTTCATTCCCCTGGCGTCCGCGCCTGCTCGCATTTCACCTGGATCAACTCGTGCGGCGCGCCTGCCGCGCCGAGGCGCAGCGCGCTCAAGGCGCCGCCCCAGACACAGCCCGTGTCCAACGCAATGATGTCGGGCCGCTGCATGAAGCCCAGAGTCGACCAGTGCCCGAAGGCGATCGTCGAGGTGGCTGTCTTGCGGCCCGGCACGTCGAACCAGGGCAGATAGCCGGGTGGCGCATCGCCCAGGCCGCCCGAGGCGCGCAGATCCATCACGCCTTCGGGTGTGCAAAAGCGCAGCCGGGTCAGCGCGTTGACGATCACGCGCAGGCGGTCGGCTCCTTTGAGCGTGTCGTCCCACTGCGCCGGCTCGTTGCCATACATCTGCGACAGGAAATCGACCAGGCCGGGCCCGCGCAGCGCCGCTTCCACCTCCGCCGCCAGCATCAGCGTTTGCGTCACGTCCCATTGCGGCAGCACCCCGCCGTGCACCATCAGCAGGCCGTGCGCCCGTATCGCCATGCGCTGCCAGCGCAGCCACTCGAGCAGCTCGCCCCGGTCCTTGGCGAGCAGCACCTTGTCCATGGTGTCGTTGCGGTGCGGAGCGCGGCGCCCGTGCGCCACGGCCAGCAGACTCAGGTCATGGTTGCCCAGCAGGCACTTGGCCGACTCGGCGTACCCAATCAGCCGGCGCAGCACCGCGCCCGACGCGGGCCCGCGATTGACCAGGTCCCCCAGCAGGTAGATCGTGTCCCTGCTGGCGGAAAAATCGATCTTTTCCAGCAGCCGGCCCAGGGCGGCGTCGCAGCCCTGCACGTCACCGATCAAGAATGACGCCACGCCTTCTCTAGGGCTTTGACGAGCTGTGCGCGGAGGGGGCTCTCGGGTTCGGCTTCAACGGCGGCTATCGCTGTCCATTTGATTGGGTCTTCTGCCATGTGCACAGCTAGCGCACCGGCCATGGTGGGGCTTAGTCGGCCACGTTTTTTGGCTTGAGCGATCGCGCTCCTATCGAGATTGAGTTCACGCGCCCAGATAGATGCGCGTTTGGTGCTTAGCGCTTTCTCGAGCAGGGCGAGCGTTGTCGGCATGGCGTGTACTCCTTGATGCAGAT
>DATNCB010000090.1:0-6436 GCA_035571715.1 Ramlibacter sp. | reverse complement strand
ACCGCTGTCGCCGCTGCTGCCGCTAGTACCACTGCTTCCACTGGTACCACTGCTGCCACTGCTGCCACTGCTGCCACTGCTGCCGCTGCTGCCGCTACTTCCGCTGCTGCCGCTACCGCTGCTGCTGCTGCCATGGGCGCTGGTGCTTCCGTGAGTACCGCTGGTGTCGCCGCTTGGCCCACCGGCCGTGCTCACGACCTCTATCCGATCCACCGTGATCTTCTCGTCCGGCCCCATGCGGCCGCTGATATGCACGTGCTGATCGATTGCCAGCGGCGCGTTGCCCGAGACTCGAGCGTCGGGCGCGAGCGTCATCTTGTAGTTGCCCACGCTCAGCACGTTTCCCTGCAAGGAGCGCACATATCCTTCGAAGACGACGTCGTCAACCCGCCCCACGCTTTGTCGCGTCGGTTCGACGTCGATGAGTTGCGCGTGCAAGCGGCTCCCGTCCCAAACCCCGCGAACCAGCACCTCGTTGCCTGCTGCCGCAGCAACGGGCAGGCCGGTCTGGTCAAGCGAAACCGGCGTTCCATTCAGGACGAATTGGCCCGCCTCCAACTGGTCGATCGTGCCGGCGATCTGCGCCTGGTCCTGCGGCGCCAGACGTTCGATGCGCGAAGCCTTCACCTCGCCCGACGACAAGCGGTAGCCACTGACTTGCGCCCAGTCTCCACTCGTGATCCCGGCTGCGTCGCCGGGCGTTGGGGCAAGCACGGCCTGGCCGAGAATCTCCAGACGGCCGGTGGCTGCGTCGACCGCGCGCACCGGGCCGATAAGCAGGTGAATCATCGCAATGCGGCGAGCCGCGACCTGCGCGCCCTTCCCGGTCGCGCTGACGGCGACTACCTGTCCGACCGCAAGTTCGCCGGCCTGAGCCCGGCGGCCATCGGCAACCACCGGCGTATCGGCGCCGTAGTGCACTTCCACCCCGTTGACACAGATACTGGCAAATCCGGTTATCACGCCGACGATGCCGGTGCCGCCGACTCCGCCGTTGCTGATGCCGGTGCCGCCTATGCCCCCCGTGGCGACGCCGGTGCCGCCGGCTCCACCGTTGCTGATGCCGGTGCCGCCGATCCCGCCGTTGGCGATGCCGGTGCCGCCCAAGCCGGGGGCACTCGCCGGGTTCACCGTAGACGCGGTGGCGCAAACGTCCTGGGCGTGCGCCAGCGAGCACAGGGACAGCACCGCGATGCTGGCGATCGCCAGGTGCCGCGCCCTACGGGCAACTGCTGAAACAAGATCTGGCTTCATCTAGGGTGTCCCGGTCGAAGCATCCGGCGGCGCGGCATCGGCGGCCTGCGCGGGCTCGCTGTAAAAATAGATCCCGAACGTCATCCGCTGCCGCGGCGACGGCTTGCCGGCGTCGGCTTGTTCCAGGGCCATCGCGTTCTTGTTGATGGCCAGCAGCGCTGCCATGCCGGCTTTCTCCGACTGCGCTGCCAATGCGGCGACCGAATCGGCGCTCAGTGCATCGTAGTGAACGCTGCGCTCGAGGAAAGGCTTGGGAGCGCCCGACAGGTTGTGGGCCGTGGCGCTGATGTGGTCGTGCAGGTTGTGGCCGAAGTAGAACGCCTTTTCATCGAAGCCTTCGGCCGGAACGAACGCCTCGACATTCAGGCAAACCCGCTGCGCATCGTCGAAATGCACCACTCCCAGCCGCAGCCATTCGTCGAGCACCACTCGCGGGCGGATGTCGCTGTTGACGCCGGCGACCAGAGCTTCGAACGACAGCTCACCACCCTCGCTCGCGAACCGCGGCAAGGGCCGGGGTCGGCCGTTCTCGTCGAGATAGCGGCTTGAAGCCAGCCAGACTGCGACCAGTTGCGCGCCCAGAGATACCACCGACGGGACGCTTTCACCGCGGCTCAACTTTTCACGCCGCAGCCGGTTGACTTCCTTGCGGTGAACGCCCGACATGAGGCTCACGCGGCTGTCCGTGGGCGGCTTGGACCCGATCCTGAAGTCCTCTTCCGCCACCTCCACAAAAAGTGCTTTGAGCAGCTCGGAAACCCAGGGGTACGTAGCCCCGCGCGCGAGCATCAGCCGCACCAGCGGGCGCAGGACCCGCCGCAGGGCGCGAACCAGTGAAGCAGGCGGGGTAGCCGCTTCTGGGGGATTCAGTGTTGGAGATTCGTGCACAAGGTCATTGTAGGCGAAAACGTGGGAAATATTTACACAAATACTCTTGACGCGGAAAATATTCCCACATACATTGGAGGCACGCGTGGGAAATATTCACACGCGGTGTGATGCGGCAAAGGGGTGGAATGAATTGTGTGGAAGCGCCCACTTTGCTGCATCTGATTTCAATTCGACTTTTTCAGCTTAGGAGCACCAAATGTCCAGGATCAAACAACAAGCAGCTGCATTGATGACAGTGATAGCCCTCGGCCTTGCCGGAACTGCGGCCATGGCGCATGGCGGTGGCGGTGGTGGTGGTGGTGGTGGCGGCGGCGGCGGCGGGTCGGGCAGCGGCAGTTCCGGAAGCTCAGGCTCAGGCAGTTCCGGAAGCTCGGGTTCCGGAAGCTCGGCCAGCTCCGGCTCTTCTTCGAGTTCCGGCCCAAGCTCCAACTCGGGTCCTAGCGCCAACTCCGGCCCCAGCGCTAATTCCGGGCCTAGCGCCAACTCCGGTCACGGCGGCAACTCGGGTCCGAGCGCCAACTCGGGTCACGGCCACGCCAACGATGACGCAGTCGGCCATGCCAACGACGACGCAGTTGGGCACGCCAACGACGACGCAGTCGGGCACGACGCCAATGACGCAGTCGGGCATGCCGCGAACGACGACGGCGCGGGACACCAGTAAACGATCAGCGGCACCGAGGTAGGTGCCGGCACGGACCTGTTGTCGACGCCGCGCCGCGTCGACAATACGGCCCATGAACTTGCAGAAAATCATCACGCCCATTCTGGGCGTGATCCTCGTGGCAGCCGCCTGGCGCGCCTACGGCTGGGGCGGCGTGGCTATCGCGGTGACCGGTGTCGTCATGTGGGTGCTGCTGCACTTCACCCGGCTCACCCAGGTACTCAAGCGCACCGCCAACCAGCCGATCGGCTATGTGGGCAGCGCGGTGATGCTCAACGCGAAACTCAAGCCGGGCGTCAACCTGCTGCACGTACTGGCGCTGACCCGGTCGCTCGGCGAGCGGCTATCGGATGAAGGCGCCCAGCCGGAAATTTACCGCTGGACCGACGGCAGCGCTTCCAGCGTGACGGCTGAATTCGCCAACGGCAAGCTGGTGAAATGGACGCTGGTGCGTCCGCCTGCAGAAGTGGCTCCTGGCTAACCGACGGGCCGTTCCCGTTCCGCGTCCTTTTCGAAATCGGCATCCGTCGCCGCACTTTCCACCCAGCGCGGATACATGGCGGTGAAGTCTTCGACGATGCGCGCGGCCGGCACATCGTCGAAGCTGCCGCGCTGGTTGACGTACTCCATGTGGCGCCGGCCTTCACGATCGTAGGGGTGGTAGAGCGAATCGCTCTGACCGTCCCATTCCAGCGGCAGGATGCCAAAGCGCTCGCACAGGCTCAGGTTGAACGCGGGCGTCGCCTTGACCCACGCGCCGTCCAGCCACAGCTCGGTGTAACCGTGCCAGATGTAGAGGTCCGTTTGCGAGACCTCGCGCATGCGTGCGGTCGACAGGTGGTTGCGCACGTCCGCGTAGCCCACCCGCGCGGGAATGCCGGCCGCGCGCGCCGCGGCGGCAAGCAGCGCCGCTTTTGGTACGCACCAGCCATACCCGACTTCGAGCACGCGGCTGGCGCGCAGCCCAGGCACGCTGAGGTCGATGCGGTAGGGGTCGTAGCGGAAGCCGTCGCGCACCAGGTAGTACAGGGAGATGGCGCGTTCTCTCGCAGTGGCGCCGGTGGCGCGCCGCGCGAAATCGACCACCGCAGGATGGTCGGAATCGATCAGCGCTGTGGGCGCGAGCGTGGCGGGGCCGGGCGCGTAGTCCATCGAGAGTCTCCAGGTTCTGCAGCTGACTATACGGCCTGATTGCCTGGGCTTGCCGGCGTCACGCACCATGCCCCTGCCGGCAGTGCGTGGCTCGGGGGCGCGGGCATAATCGTCGCGCGGCCCTGGTGGCAGGAAACCAGGCCGCGAGGAGACTCCAGGATGCCTTGTTATGCGATCGACGGCGTCGTGCCGGTGGTGGACCCCAGCGCGTTCGTTCATCCCACCGCGGTGCTGATCGGCGACGTTATCGTCGGGCCCAACTGTTATGTCGGTCCTTGTGCCTGCCTGCGCGGCGACTTCGGCCGCATCGTGCTCGGGACCGGCGTCAACGTGCAGGACACCTGCGTCATCCACGGCTTTCCGAAGAGCGACACACTGATCGAGGAGAACGGCCACATCGGGCACGGTTCGGTGCTGCACAGCTGCGTGATCCGGCGCGACGCGATGGTTGGCATGAACGCGGTGGTGATGGACGAGGCCGAGATCGGCGAGCAGGCGATGGTGGCGGCCTGCGCGTTCGTGCCGGCCGGCACGCGCGTTGCCCCTCGCAGCCTGGTGGCCGGCGTGCCGGCCAAGCTGATTCGCTTGCGCACCGACCAGGAGATCGCCATGAAACACGAAGGCACGCGGGCGTATCAGGAGCTGACCGTGCGGAGCCTGAAATCCTTGCGCGAAACGCAGCCGCTGCAAAGTGTGGAGCCGGACCGGCCGCGGCTGCCGGCATCGAACCTGGACGATCTGGTGGCGGGCAGGAAACGCAAGATACGGGAAGCTTAAAATCTGATCGTTTTACCCGCACGCAAAAAGGAAAGACCCATGATCGCACCCCCCTCGATGGCCGACCGCGACGGCAAGATCTGGATGGACGGCGAGCTGTTGGAGTGGCGTGACGCCAAGATCCACGTGCTCACGCACACCCTGCACTACGGCTGCGGCGTGTTCGAGGGCGTACGCGCCTACAACACCGTCAACGGCACCGCCGTTTTCCGCCTGAAGGAGCACACCGATCGTCTCTTCAACAGCGCCAAGATCCTGCGCATGGCGATCCCGTTTTCCAAAGAGCAGGTCAGCGAAGTCCAGAAACAGGTGGTGCGCGCCAACAAATTGGAGAGCTGCTACATCCGGCCGCTGTCCTGGATCGGCTCGCAAAAGCTGGGCGTCAGTCCGCGCGGCAACCAGATCCACCTGATGGTGGCGGCATGGGCCTGGGGCGCCTATCTGGGCGAGGAAGGCATGCAGCGCGGCATCCGCGTCAAGACCTCTAGCTTCACCCGGCATCACGTCAACATCACGATGACGCAGGCCAAGGCGGTGAGCAACTACACCAATTCGATCATGGCCAACATGGAAGCGCTGGACGACGGCTACGACGAAGCGCTGCTGCTGGACAGCTCGGGCTTCGTCAGCGAAGGCGCGGGCGAGAACATTTTCGTCGCCAAGGACGGCGTGATCTACACGCCCGATCTCTCGGCCGGCGCGCTCAACGGCATCACCCGCAACACGGTGTTCCACATCTGCAAGGACCTCGGGCTGGAGATCGTGCAAAAGCGCATCACGCGCGACGAGATCTACATCGCCGACGAAGCCTTCTTCACCGGGACCGCGGCCGAAGTGACCCCGATCCGCGAACTCGACCGGGTCGAGATCGGCGCTGGTTCGCGCGGCCCGCTTACGGAGAAAATCCAGGCCGCCTTCTTCGACATCGTCAATGGCCGCAATCCCAAGTACGCCCATTGGCTGACCAAGGTTTGAACATGACTACTGCTAGCCCCGCGAAAAAAGAAGCCGTTGTCGAACTGCTGGCGCGCGACCTCAACGCCAATGGCGGTGTGTTCTGCCCCAGCCCGACTGCCGGCATGAAGCTGTGGAACACCCATCCGCGCATCTACCTGGACGTCGCCCGCACCGGCGAGGCCAAGTGCGCGTATTGCGGCACCGTCTACAAGCTGAAAGAGGGCGAGCATTTCGGCAGCCACCACTAGGGTTTGTCATGCCGGACTCGATCCGGCATCCACCCTGGCGCACCAAGCATGGATTGCGGGCCATGTCCGCAATGACAGCCTTTGACAAGATCTCTCGTCATCGCCCCCCAATGGATCGGCGACGCGGTGATGACCGAGCCGCTGCTGCGCCGGCTCGCTGCGCGAGGTGAACGGCTGACAGTGGGCGCGCTGCCTTGGGTGGCGCCGGTGTACCGGGCCATGCCCCAGGTCGACGAAATCATCGAGTTTCCGTTCCAGCATGGCGGCCTGCAATTCAAGGCCCGGCGTGCGATCGCCCGACAGGTCGAAGGTCGCTTCGACACCGCCTATGTCCTGCCCAATTCGCTCAAGAGCGCGCTGCTGCCGTTCCTCGCGAGCATCCCCAAGCGCGTGGGCTATCTGGGCGAAGCGCGAGTCGGCCTGCTCACGCATCGGCTCAAGAACCCCGGCGACAAAGCGCCCATGGTCGCCTTCTACTCGGCCCTCAGCGGCG
>DATNCB010000089.1:0-1502 GCA_035571715.1 Ramlibacter sp. | reverse complement strand
ACCAGCCGCGTCTCCAGCACGGCGGGGTCGACGGCGAATTCATTGGGGTGGAGGCGGTCGCCGGAAAGCTGGCTGTAGTGGTGCACGTCCACGATCACGTACACGCCCTTGGCCAGCAGCGCGTCGATCGCCTTGTCCACGCGCGCCGCAAATACCGGATCGAGCGTCGCATCGGCGGTGGGCGCCGCATGGTTGCTCCAGCGCACCGGCACGCGCACCGTCGTGAATGCGCCGGCCACCTTGTCGATGTAGG
Source organism: Ramlibacter sp. (assembly GCA_035571715.1). GTDB lineage: Bacteria > Pseudomonadota > Gammaproteobacteria > Burkholderiales > Burkholderiaceae_C > Ramlibacter. Next base: position 1,249 of record DATNCB010000089.1, on the reverse strand, counting down.
CCGGCTCGAGCTTCACGCCCCAATCGCCTTCTTGAGGCGGGTCGAGCATGTTGCCCAGGTTGATGCCGCGCCCCAGGGCTTGTGCCAGCGCACAGGTCGCTGGCGTAACGGAGGCACATGCTTGAGCAGGCCACTTGTGCGAGAGCGTCGCGCTCGCTGCCTGAGTATCCACGACCGTGTGGCTCGCCGCGGCCAGCAAGACGGCTGCCACCATCAATTTCAAAGCACCGGACATGGGGAGCAATTCTGTCCGCGGCTTCGGCTCCGGTGAGGGCTCGTCCGAAGAACGCGGTGGCGTCCTACAGCATGTCAACTACCCGCTCGAGCTGGTCCATTCAGCAACACGCTTGGGTCCCACAGCTTCGTAGGAAAGGTCTTACGGTCTCTGCCGGTGATTCCTCACCTGTGGGCAGCAAGGAATGTTCGACGCCGCACAGAACGCCTCGCGACTCCGACCCTAGCATCCGCAAACATTCATTCCCAGGCCCTAACGAGCTGAACAAATTCCATGAACATGCTTGTACCAGTGCCAGATATCGATCCGGTCCATTTCCTGAAGATCGCCGGGCAGGGTGCGGGTTTGCAGACGCACGCCGATCTCTGGCGGTGGCTTCAGGGCGATGTGCAGAAGTGGCTGGCGCATGACGTCCTGCTCGTTGGCTGGGGCGACTTCCGCTCGGGCGAACTGCACTTCGACGTCGTCTCCAGCCTGCCGGGCGTGCGTTCGCACAACTGCACGCCGGGCAGCATCGCGCCCCTGATCAGCTATTTCCGCGATTGCTGGGTGGCCGCCCAGCACCTGCCGTGCCAGCTGGATATCAAAGGCTGCGCCGAACTGCTCGGGCCGGGCCAGGCGTGGGCTCCGACGCAGGCCATCGCGCGCATGCGCACCGCGCTTGTCCATGGCATCGGAAACGGCGAGCACTCCGTCGAGCGGATCTTTGCGGCTTTGAGCGACGAGCCGTTCTCGCCGCCTGGCGCCGGCACGGCGCTCAAGCTGCTGCTGCCGTTCATCGATACCGCGCTGCGGCAGATGCCGCCGGTACCCGAGCGCCAAAGCGGCTCCGATCGCCACCCGGTGGAAGCTCACGCGGCGCGCGTGGCGGCCCTGAGCGAGCGCGAGCGGCAGATCATGGTCTGGGTGGCAATGGGAAAAACCAATCCCGAGATCGGCTGCATCCTGCGCATCAGCGAATTCACGGTCAAGAACCACATGAAAAGCATCTTCGGCAAGCTGGACGTGACCAAC
>DATNCB010000088.1:0-3457 GCA_035571715.1 Ramlibacter sp. | reverse complement strand
AGGACGTTCGACGCCGAGCTGCTGGGCATCGACGTCTCCACGGTGGCGGTCCGGCTGGCCCGGGACGAGGCAGCGAAATCCGACATTGCCGCACGCCTGCGTTTCAAGAAAGCAAGCATCGAACGCACCGGGCTGGCGAGCTGCTCGGTCGCCGCCATCGTGGCCATCGATTCGATCTATCTCATGCGCAACCGGCCGGCCGTCGCTTCGGAAGTGACGAGGTTGCTGCGCCCGGGCGGAATCCTGATTGCCACGACGTTTGAAACCGCTCCCGCGTCGGGGCGGGAGCTGACCTGGGAGAGCGCATTCCTCCAGCAGGGATTTCACGTAGCCGCGCGGCGCGACGTGACCCGATCCTGGCGGGCGTACATGCTGGAAAAGCACACCCTGCGCTGGCAGTCGCGCGAGCTGCTGGTGGAACAATGCGGCTCCAGCGTCGAGCCTCACCTGGACGTGAGCCGCGCCATCGTCGAGTCCGCTGGCGAATGCCTTGCGCACTTGAGGCGCTGGGAGCTTTGCCTGCAAAAGCCGGCCGACCAACCGGCTGTGGCTAGCCCCCGCTCATTGAATTCCAGACCCCGTCGAACACCTCCACGAACGCCCGCTCCGCCACCGACATCGGCCGATAGCGGTTGCGGATGATCCGCACCGCCAGTTTCTCCGACGATTGAAACGGCCGCACTTCCAATCCGGCCAGCAGGCCGCCGGCAATGGAAACCTGATCCACCACGGCGATGCCGACGCCGGCCTGGGCGAACCAGCAGGCCGTGGTGGAACTGGTGGCTTCGAAATCGCGGTGCATCTTCTCCGCCCAGACGCCGAACGCGCGCTTGAGCGTCTGCCCGAACGGCGTGGACTCTGGCGAGGAGATGACGCGCTCGCCCACCAGGTCGGCCGGCTTGATCAGCTTGCGGCGGGCCAGCGGATGCTCGCTGCGCATGACACAGGCCAGCCCGCACTGGTAGCCCTTCACCGTCGCGAGGTTCGGATGGTCATGCGGCAGCAAGGCGATGCCCAGATGGGTGGACCGATCCAGCAACTGCTGGTTCAGGATGTCGGGCGAGAACACTTGCACGCGGCACTGCAGCCGGGGAAAACGTTCGTACAACCTGGCCACGGTGCGCGACACCAGATACGGCGCCAGGCTCGCCGAGCACACCAGCCGCAACGTCGTGCGGGCCGGCTGGGCCAGCGCGCGGGATGTGTCGCGAAGCTTTTCCACGCCGCGCCACAGCTCGTCGATTTCGGCGTACAGCTGCTGGGCCTCGGGGGTGGGGATGAGCCGGCCCTTTACGCGCTCGAACAGCACCAGGCCGCTGGCCTTGGTCGCCTGCGCCAGCACCTTGCTGATGGCCGGCGGCGAAACGTGCAGCAGCTCGGCCGCGCTGTTGACGCCGCCCGAAAACATGACGGCGCGAAACACTTCCATTTGCCGCAAGTTCATCGTGCCCCCAGGTGTTAACCGCAGTCTAACAGTGACGCCTTAATTTTCAATTGCGACCAGCGCTGGCCGAGAGAATAATCGGGCGCATAGGCGTTAACCAAAAGCCCGGATTCAGGAGACAAACATGATCGATGCAAGCAGAAGGCGCTTCGTCGCCGGCTTGGCCGCGGCGCCGGTGGTGCTCGGCGCGCCCACGCTCGTGCGCGCGCAAGGCGGGAAACCCCTGACCATCATCCTCACGGTGCCGCCCGGCACGTCGTCCGACACGCTCGCTCGCATGCTGGGCGAAAAGTTGAAGGCCAAGCTGAATCGCCCGGTGGTGGTCGATTCCAGGTCCGGCGCCGGCGGGCTGGTTGCCATCCAGCACCTGAAGACGCAGGATGCCGACGGTTCGTACCTGATGATTGCGCCGAACTCGGCCGTGTCGCTGCTTCCGCTGTTTTCCACCAAACCCACCTTCGACCTGGATAAGGATCTGTACCCGGTGGTCGAGTGCGCCTCGGCGCCGATGGCTTTCACGGTCAATGCGTCGACCGGCCTGAACACGCTCAATGATTACTTCGACGCCGTGCGCAAGGATTCCAAACGCGGCTCGATCGGCGTCCCCAGCCCGGTCAGCATGGGCGCGCTGGTGATCTACCAGTTGGGCAAACAGCTCAACTTGCCGCTGCAGGCGGTGCCCTATCGCGGCGGCTCGCCGCTCTTGGCCGACCTGCTGGGCAACCAGATCCCGGCCAGCGGCTCGATCCTGCCGGACTACCTGGAATACCACCGCGCCGGCAAGCTCAAGGTACTCGCGCATGCCAGCGAAACGCGCTCGGTGCTGGCGCCCGACATTCCCACCATCACCGAGGCCGGCTATCCCGGGTACGTGGCCGTCACGTCGTTCGGCCTGTACGCCAGGGCCGGCATCCCCGCGCCCATTGCCGCCGAATACGCGAGCATCGTCACCGAGGCGCTGGCTACGGCGCCGGTCGTCGAAGCACTGCACAAGATGGGCCTGGTGCCGGTGGGCGGCACACCGGCCGAGTTCGCGCGCAAGGTGTTGGCCGACCGCTCGCGCTGGGCGCCAGTGATCAAGGACTCCGGCATCCGGATGGATAGCTAAGCCCCGGCATGAACACCATTCAAGACCGCGTCACGGCCATCGGCCTGACCCCGAAGAACACCAACGGCATGGAATATCGCCATGTCGGCCGCTCGGGCCTGATCGCTTCGGCCATCGGCGTCGGCTGCTTTCCCTTCGGCGGCTTCGTCAGCGTCGATGACAGCTGCGCCGTGGTGGACCAGGCGCTCGCCCTGGGCATCAACTACTTCGACACCGCCAACAGTTACGGCATCGGCAAGTCGGAAGAGGCTCTGGGCATCGCGCTGCAGGGCAAGCGCCGGCAGGCGCTCATCGCCACCAAGTTCGGCAACCGCACCGGCGACGGACCGAACGACCTCGGCGCTTCGCGCAGCGCGATCATCAGCGCCTGCGAGGCCAGCCTGAAGCGCCTGAAAACCGACTACATCGACCTGTACCAGCTGCACTGGCCCGACCGCGGCACGCCGATCGAGGAGACGCTGCGGGCGCTGGACGACCTGGTGCGCGCCGGCAAGGTGCGCTACATCGGCGCGTCGAACCTGTTCGCGTGGGAGCTGGCCGAGGCGCACTTCATCGCCAAGGAGCACGGCTGGGCGCCCTTCATCTCCGCGCAGGACCACTACAGCCTGCTGTACCGCGACATCGAGAAGCGCTTCGAGCCCTTCTGCGTGAAGTACGGCGTTGGCATGACGCACTACTTCCCGCTCGCGGCGGGCATGCTGGCCGGCGTGCACAGGCGCGGCGCGATCGTGCCCGGCTCGCGGCAGGACAAGAACCCGAACACCGGCGCGTGGCAGTCCGATCGCAACTGGGACGTGGTCGAGAAGCTGCAGGCTTTCGCGCAGGAACGCGGCTGGACCCTGGGTCAGATGGCCATCGCTTGGCTGCTGCAACGCCCCGCGACTTTCACCGTCATCGCCGGCGCC
>DATNCB010000087.1:0-1901 GCA_035571715.1 Ramlibacter sp. | reverse complement strand
AAAGCATTCTGCTTGGCCAGCGCCGTCAGGCCCGCGGTATTGAGAAAGCTCAGCAGGCCGACGATGGCCGGGTCGTCGATCAGCTGCGCGGTGATCTCCACCATCTTGGGCCCGTTAAGGCCGTCGTCGCGGACGTCGAGCTTGAGCTTGTTGCCGTGGATGCCGCCTTTGGCATTGATCGACTCGAAGCAGGCCTGGGCACCCGTGATCAGCCCCTTGGCATTCGACGTGGAAGCCGGGTTGCTAAGAGATGCAATCTGGCCGAAGACCACATCGGCAGCCGAGGCTGCCCCGCACCAACACGCCAGCACGGCACCGGCGCACAAACTCATCAATCCAGTTTTGGATTTCATCTATTAGCTCCCTGAAGTTACTCGCAGCCGAATACCTGGCTCAACAGCTGCATCGCGAGTATGCGGAATGCTATGTGGTCTTACGTTATCGTTTTCCCGAGCTGGACGGCGGCGGTGGGCAGCGCTTCTGCACTGCGGTACACACTCAGGTTGACGGCACCAGCACGGCGCGGCCCCGATGGCCGCGCTGGGTGATCCACTCGAGCGCTGCACCCGCCTCGTGCAGCGCGAACGTCGTTACGTCCAGTTGCAGTCGGTCATCGCTCAGCCGCTGGAGCAGTTCGGGCACTGCCGACCGGCCGGCCGCTTCTCGACGCATCATGTTCAAGGGCAACAACGCAACGTCGCGTTGCAGCAACGTCGGCAGGTCCAGCGAGACCGCATGCCCGGCGGTGTAGCCCACCAGCACGGCCCTGCCGCCCGGCGCAATGCATGGCAACGCCGCTGCCAACAGGGCACCGCCCACGGTGTCGATCAGCACGTCGAACGCGCCCGCCACATTCGCCTCGCCGAGGTGATCGGCGAACACGGGCGCTGCGCCGGCGGGCAGTTGCTTCGCCTGCGCGCCATCGCGCACGACGGCATGCACGGGCGCACCCATCGCGAGCGCCAACTGCACCGTGATGGAACCCACCGCGCCGCTGGCGCCCGTGACAAGGAGCCGCTCGCCGGGTTGCAGCCGCGCGACGTCGTGGATCGCGACCCACGCCGATGTGCAGGGCGAGAAGAACGCCGAGCCAAGCGTCATCGCAATCGCATCGGGCAGCTTCTCGACGGCCTCGTCTGGCGCGTCTATCAGTTCGCACCAGGTGCCGTTGCTGCGGATGCCAAGCCCGCGGCCGCGCATCCACACGCGTTCGCCGGCGGCGAAGCGCTCGCTGGAGCGCACGACCCCCGCTGCCTCCACGCCCGGGATGTAAGGCAGCGGCGGATGCTGCAGGAAGGCGCCACTCCATACCGTGCGATCGATGTGTCCGACCGTGGCGGCCTGCATTTCGACGATGGTGCGGCCCGGCGCGGGACGCGGCGCGTCGATCTCGTCAAGGCTCGGCGCTTGGCCCAGCGCATGGACCCGCATCGCCCTCATCTCGTTTCCCTCGATTCGGTTTCCGCCGCCGGCGGGCGCCACAGGCCCGCGTGACGCAGCATGCCCAGGGTGCGGGCCAGCACGTCACGCCGGTAGGCCGGCAAGTCGCGGCCGCTGTAGTCGTAAAAGCCGCTGCCGGTCTTCACGCCCAAGTGACCTTGCTCGACCATGCGGCCCACGATGGCCGGGGCGGCGTAGCGATGCGGGTCCAGCGACGCCGCCATCTCGCGGCTGGCGTGATGCAGGATGTCGCTGCCGCCGAAGTCGATGAACTCCACCACGCCGATGGCCGCGAAGCGCAGGCCCAGGCCGAAGCGCGTGGCCTTGTCGATCTCTTCGGCCGTGGCGGCGCCCTCCTCGATCATGCGCGCGGCCTCGTTCATGACGAGCGCTTGCAGCCGCGGCACGATGTAGCCCGGCGTGGCGCCGCACACCACCGGCAATTTGCCGATGCCCTCCAT
>DATNCB010000086.1:0-1618 GCA_035571715.1 Ramlibacter sp. | reverse complement strand
CGCGCGAGCATTTTCTCCGGCGCTTGTCGGCCTTAATAACAAACAAGGACCATTTGTGGCCCAAACCAGGAACGTCCTCATCGTCGAGGACCAAGAAATTCTTGCAGAGAACTTGCAGACGCACCTGCACCGTTGCGGCTGGAATGCACGTATTGCCCCAACCGGCAAATCCGCGGTGATTGCGGCCAGGGAGTTTCGCCCTGCGTTGATCCTGCTCGAGTACCAACTGCCGGACATGAAGGGCTTTGAGGTCTTGAACGCTATCGGCGCCGCTCCGCATCGCTGCGGGTGCGTGCTGATGACGGGCTATCCCACGGACATGGTGCTGGCCGACGCCCAGCGACACGGCATTGGGCACATCCTGTCAAAGCCATTTGCGTTGGCGGGACTGCATGGCGTGTTGTTGGCCACGGCGGCTGACTTTCATTACAAGCCCAACGAGAACAGGCGGGGAGCCAGCCGCTTGGATTTTGGCGGGTTCACGCCGTCACCCTCACTACTTGGAAATTTCGCCAACTCCGTCTAGCGAATCGGACCTCACTCCACCGGTACGACCTTTGACTTTTGAATGCTCTTTGCCTGCGCATCCCCAGTTGACGGGAACGTCATTGGACCGCTTCATCGCCACCCTGGCGCACGAATTGCGCAATCCGCTTGCGCCGGTCCGCACCGGCGTGCAGATTCTTTTGCAGTCGCCGTCGGCCGAAATCGCTTCGCGCACGCTCGCGATGATGGAGCGGCAGCTGGGCCACATGGTCCACATGATCGATGATCTGCTCGACGTGTCGAGAATCACCGGCGACAGGTTGAGCCTGCGCCGCGAGGCTGTTGAGTTGCAGAAGCTGATTGCCCAGGCGGTCGAAGGAATAGATCCGCAAGTCAGGGCCCGCGGCCAAGAGCTGGTACTGGAACTGCCTGAGGAGCCCGTGCTAGCCGACGTCGATCCCACGCGCATGAGCCAAGTGATCACGAACCTCCTGCAGAACGCGGCGAAGTTCTCGGCCACGGGTGATTCGATTCGCCTCAGCATGTCCGTCGAGGCGGGTGTCGCGGACATCCGGATCGCCGATTCGGGCATTGGCCTGGCGCCCGAGAGCCTCGATCGCATCTTCGAGCTGTTCTACCAGGTCGGGGGCACGCACGAGCAGATTGCAAGCGGGCTCGGTATCGGGCTGTCGCTGTCGCGGCGCCTGGTCGAGCTGCATGGCGGCAAGCTCACCGCCCACAGCGAAGGAGTGGGACGCGGCGCCACTTTCGTGGTTCGCATCCCCTGCTCGGCCGGGGCCGAAGCGCCCGCTCCGGTGGAGCCGAGCCGGCTTGAGCTGCCGTGGCGCCTGCGCCGCGTGATGGTGGTCGACGACAAGCAGGTGGCAGCCGACGCGATGGGTACGCCTTTGCGGATGCGCGGTCACACGGCGCATGTCGCGTACGACGGACCGAGCGCCCTGGCGGTCGCCGGCGAGCACGAGCTCGATGTCGTCCTGCTGGACGCGCGGCACTAGTGAAGGCATTGCTCATCCGCCAAAGACGGACGCAGTTCTGCCGCCCACCTTTGGCGCAATGCGATCCTGGAGATGGGCCGCAGCGCCACCATCGCCAAGGCCAGTCGCATCCCCCC
>DATNCB010000085.1:0-2442 GCA_035571715.1 Ramlibacter sp. | reverse complement strand
CAGAAGCGATACGGCTTCCAGGACTTCAAGCTGAAGGGCGGCGTGCTGAGCGGAGAGCAGGAGGTCGAAGCGCTGCGCGCGCTGCACGAGCGATTCCCGCAGGCGCGCGTGACCCTGGACCCGAACGGCGGCTGGCTCTTGAAGGACGCGGTGCGCCTGATGCGCGACATGCGCGCCGTCGTCGCATATGCGGAAGATCCTTGCGGCGCCGAGGACGGCTTCTCGGGCCGCGAAGTGATGGCCGAATTCCGCCGTGCAACCGGTCTGCCCACAGCGACCAACATGGTGGCGACGGACTGGCGCCAGCTCGTGCATGCGCTGTCGCTGCAATCGGTCGACATCCCGCTGGCCGACCCGCACTTCTGGACGATGGCCGGCTCGGTGCGCGTTGCGCAGACCTGCCGCGACTGGGGCCTGACCTGGGGCTCGCATTCCAACAACCATTTCGACGTTTCGCTGGCCATGTTCACGCATGTGGCCGCCGCCGCGCCAGGCCGTGTCACCGCGATCGACACCCACTGGATCTGGCAGGACGGCCAGCGGCTCACACGCGACCCGCTGAAGATCGTCGGCGGCATGGTCCAAGTACCCAAGAAGCCCGGCCTGGGCATCGAGCTCGACATGGCCGAGGTCGAGAAAGCCCACCAGCTTTACCAGCAGTACGGCCTGGGGGCGCGAGACGACGCGATGGCCATGCAGTACCTGATACCCGGCTGGAAATTCAACCCGAAGCGCCCGGCACTTGAGCGCTAGAAAGACCGACATGAGAGAGAACCGCCTGCGCACGATCTGGAAGTCCGGGGGCGCCGCCGTCAATGGCTGGCTCGCCATTCCCAACAGTTTTGCCGCCGAAACCATGGCCCACCAGGGCTGGGACACGCTCACCGTGGACATGCAGCACGGAGTGGTGGACTACCAGGCGATGGTCACGATGCTGCAGGCAGTCTCCACCACCGACACGGTGCCGCTCGTGCGTGTGCCCTGGCTGGAACCGGCCTCGCTCATGAAAGCGCTGGATGCCGGCGCTTACGGTGTCATCTGCCCGATGGTCAACACACGCGAAGACGCGCAGAAGCTCGTGGCGTGGACGCACTACGCGCCGCGCGGGACGCGCAGTTTCGGCCCGGTTCGGGCCACGTTGTACGGCGGCGCGGACTATGCGAAGCATGCGAACGACACCATCGTCACGTTCGCGATGATCGAAACGGCCCAGGCGCTCGAGAACCTGGACGACATCATGTCGGTGGAGGGACTGGATGCGGTCTACATCGGGCCTTCGGATCTCTCGATATCGCTGGGCTGCGAGCCGGCAATGGACGATCTCCACCCCAAGACCGCGCAGGCGGTCGACCATATCCTGGCTCGCGCCAAGGCGCATGGTCTGGTAGCGGGCATCCACAACACCGGCCCCGAATCGGCGCTCAAACGCATTGCCAAGGGCTTCCAGTTCGTCACCGTCAGTTCGGATGCGCGGCTGATTGCGGCAGGTGCACAGCAAGTGATCGCGAAGATGCGGGCCGGCAAATCCGAACCGCCGGCCGGTGGCGCGACGTATTGACAATCCCAGTAAGCGAGACCGCAATGAAAATCGGATTCATCGGCCTGGGCATCATGGGCTCTCCCGTGGCGCAGCATCTGCTTGCGGCGGGCCACGAATTGTTCGTTCGCACGCGCAGCAAGGTGCCCGAAGCACTGCAGGCAGCCACCGTCTGTGCCACCAACGCCGCCGTGGCGCAGGCGTCCGAGGTCGTGTTCCTCATGTTGCCGGACACGCCCGACGTCGAACTGGTGCTGTTCGGAAAGGATGGCGTCGCGTCGGGCCTGTCGAAGGGCAAGACCGTGGTCGACATGAGTTCGATCTCGCCGATGGAAACCAAGCGTTTCGCCAAGGCCATCAACGACCTCGGCTGCGATTACCTCGACGCGCCTGTCTCCGGCGGCGAGGTGGGCGCGAAGGCTGGCAGCCTCACCATCATGGTCGGCGGACCCGATGCGGCTTTCGAGCGGATCAAGCCCTTGTTCGAGCGCATGGGCAAGAACATCACGCTGGTCGGTGGCAACGGTGACGGCCAGACCACCAAGGCCGCCAACCAGATCATCGTCGCCTTGAACATCGCCGCCGTGGGGGAAGCACTACTCTTCGCGTCCAAGGCGGGCGCCGATCCAGCCAAGGTGCGCCAGGCCTTGATGGGTGGCTTCGCCGCGTCACGCATCCTGGAAGTGCATGGCGAACGCATGATCAAGCGCACCTTCAATCCGGGCTTTCGCATTGCGTTGCACCAGAAGGATTTGAGCCTGGCGCTGGCCGGTGCGAAGGCCCTCGGCGTCGCCTTGCCGCAGACCGCTTCGGCCGCGCAGCTGATGCAAGTGTGCGCGGCCAATGGCTGGGACCAGCTCGATCACTCTGCGCTGGTCAAGGCATTGGAGATGATGGCGGCGCAT
>DATNCB010000084.1:0-1701 GCA_035571715.1 Ramlibacter sp. | reverse complement strand
TGGCTGTCGATATTGGCTGTCGGCGTACTGTGCACCGGCATTGCCTATGTGCTGTATTTCCGCCTGATCGAACACGCCGGGCCGGCCCGGGCACTTTCCGTAACGTTCGTGCTGCCCGTGTTCGCCGTGTTTTACGGCGCGTTGTTCCTGGGCGAATCGATCACCGGCTGGATGCTGCTGTGCGGGGTGGTGATCGTGTGCGGCACGGCGCTGTCAACCGGCTTGCTGAAATTGCCGAGGTTCAATCGAAAGCCCGATTGAAGCCGCGCTGGTGCCACTCGCGCGCTCGAACTGCTCCTGGCTGATCATCCCCGCGTGCAACAGCAGGCCGTGGCGGAACGTTTCCTCGTTGAACCGCTTGAAGACATCTTCACGGGCGCGTTTGGCCATCTCCGCGTAGAAGAGCGCATTCGCGGGATCCATCACATGGAGGATGGCGGCGCGAATAGCCTCGACGGTAGAGGGAACGATGACACCGGTCACGCCATCGATGACATAGTCGCGCGCGCCCGGGACATCGGTCACGATGACCGGCTTGCCAAGTCCCATCGCATTGAGGTAGGTCTGCTGGCCGGCGCTGCGCACGGTCTGCCTGATGGGCACGACGACGGCATGGGCGTTGGCCATCAGGTTCATGAATTCGTCGTGAGTGGTAGATCGCGCCTGAAGGTTAGGCAAGCCGCGGGTCGGCTGCCACTTCGCAGCGACACGCGTCGGAATATCGGTGCCTTCGAGCGCCGACTCCAGCAGCCCATAGTCGCGTACCGAATTTCCGCCCGAGAACAAGTAGCCGTCGTCGCGCGTCGGCATGTTGCGGTACTTGTGCAGCGTGTTCGGGAACGGCTGGAACACGACCCGGCGCGGGTCCACGCCCCAGGTTTGCGGGAAGGTCTCGACCTCCTTGCTGCTGAGCACGGCGTAGCGCATGTGCGGCCCGTCCAGCGCGGAGATTGCGAGGCGGGCAAGCTTGGGCAGAAGCCTTTTCAGGAAAGGAAACTCGGAAGACAGCGCTTCGCTGGCCGGCTCCCAAGTGGCGTCCTGCATCAGCACGGCAGGCGGGTGACGCATCGCCAGCTTCAGCAGGATGGCAAAGAGCAGGTCCCGGTAGCGTTGCCGGCGTCCGACCGAGCCGTTCAGGATCAGCATCTTCCGGCCTTTGGCCAGCTTCAGCAGCGCAAAGTGGTCCCTGATGCTGCCGGCATTTGGCGGCAGGTAGTCCTCCACATAGGTGTTCCAGAGCGGATCGGGTCCCGGCATGGTCGCCAGAACCGGCTTGCGCGCCGGCACGCCGCCGGTGCGCTCACGCTCGACTTGCCCAAGCCGCTGAACTTGCACGTTGAACTCTCCAGCCTCGAAACGGCAGCCGATGCTAAGTCATTTCGCGGCGGACTTGGGCGGCCCGGCCGGGAAGTTACATGACGGTAGCGCTGGTGCGCCGCGCAGGGCTGCGCGACTTAGAAGCGCGGCAGATCGCGCAACCTGCGGCCCGGCGCTTCTTCGGCCAGGGCCAAGGTTTCGGTGCCCTCCGGCAGCACATCGACCTTGACCTCGGGCCCCGGCTGCAGCTGGCCGCTGTCGTCGGGAAACAGGCTGATGATGGTGTCGCCTTCGACCAGGCGGTCCACGACTTCGCTCAGGCGCGTGGGCGTCGGGCGCAAGTCCCAGCTGGCGTGAGCGCTGTCGATCAGGCCCATCATCGCT
>DATNCB010000083.1:0-2308 GCA_035571715.1 Ramlibacter sp. | reverse complement strand
AGGTGCGCGCCGACTGCGATGTTCTGCCGCACCGTCTGCTGCGCGAACGGCTGCACGATCTGGAAGGTGCGCGTCATTCCGAGCAGGGCATTGCGGTGCGGCTCGCGGCCGGTGATGTCGTCGCCGCCGAAACGCACGCGCCCACTGTCCGCCTTGATGAAACCCGAGATCAGCGCGAACAGCGTGGTCTTGCCCGCGCCGTTGGGCCCGATCAACGCGCCCAGGCTGCCGCGCGGCACTTCGAGGCTGACGTCGCTCACGGCCTTGAGGCCGCCGAATGCGCGCGAAACGCCCTGCACGGACAGCAGCGGTTCAGACATGCGCGTCCTTTGGAACTGCGCCGCGCGGCCGGCGCGCCGGCAGGCGGATGCCCGCGATACCGCGCGGCAAGAACATGATGATCAGCACGAGCACGGCGCCATAGATCACCATGTTGATACCGGGCAATTGGCCGAACAGATTGCGCGTGACATCGCCCAGCAGGTGCAGTGCAAGCGCGCCCAGCACCGGGCCCCACAAGGTGCCCATGCCACCGACGATGGCCGCGACCAGCGCCTCGACCGAGGTGCCCGGTCCATAAGCGATGCCAGGGTCGATGTACTGGAATACCTGGATATAGAAAGCTCCGCCCGCGCCCATCAGCGCGCCCGACAGTCCGATCGCCGCCAGCTTCACGCGAAAAGGATTCACGCCGATGGCTCGCGCCGCATCCTCGTTGTCGCGCACCGCCTGAAGATAGGCGCCGAAGCGCGAATGACGCAGCCAGGCGCTCGCCAGCAAGGCCGCGGTGACCAGAGCCAGCACCAGCCAGACATAGCCGGCGCGCGTCGCAAACTGCATGTTGGCGGCCGACGCGCGCAGCGGCACCATCAGGCCGACGCCGGCCCCGGTGAACGGCACCGACAGTGCGACGATCCGGAACACTTCGGCAAAGGCCAGCGTGACCAGCGCGAAATACGATCCTTTCAGGCCGTAGCGGAAGGTCAGCGCGCCCACGGCCAGCCCCACCCCCGCGCTCGCGGCCAGCGCCAGAACCAGCGCGAGCCAGGGGTTCAGCCCCTGCAGCTGCGCGATGCCCTGCACATAAGCGCCGGTCCCGAAAAACAGCGCATGGCCAAACGAGAATTGCCCGCCGAAGCCGCCCAGGATGTTCCACGCCTGCGCCAACAGGCAGGCGTACAGCGCCATCATGATGAAGTTGAGCGCGACGCCGGAATTCGTGACCAGCGGCAAGCAGGCCACCACCAGCACGAACAGCGCAATCGCGGCGAGGTCTTTCATGCGCTCCCAAACAGCCCTTGCGGCCGCAGCAGCAGCACGGCGATGAAGATCGCGAAGATGCCGACCTGACCGAGCGATTCGCCGAAGTACAGGCCGCCGAGCGATTCGACCACGCCCACCAATAGCCCGCCCAGCAGTGCGCCGGCGAAACTGCCCATGCCTCCCAGCACCACGATGGTGAAGGCCACCAGCACGAAGCCGCTGCCCACTTGCGGGTTCACGTAGTAGGCCGGCAGCAGAAAGCAGGCCGCGGCGCCCAGGCACGCCAGCCCAATGCCGAAGCTCATGGCATAGACATGATCGACGTCGATGCCCATGAGCCGGGCGCCCTGTTTCTCCTTGGCGACGGCACGGATTGCGCGGCCCAGATCGGTCCTGACCATCAGGAGAATGAGCAAAGCCGAAACGGCCAGCGCACCCACGAACGAGATCAATTTCGGCAGCGCGATCATGGCCGGTCCGATCGCCACCGTCGTCAGCGTGTAGGCCGTGTCGATGGTGCGGGTGTCGCTCTTGAACAGCAGCAGCGCCCCGTTCTCCATGACGATGGCCAGCCCGAGCGTCACCAGCAGGATGTTCTCGTCCTTGCCGTGGCTGGCGCGGTTGATCACGCCCCGCTGCAGCAGGTAACCCAGCGCGAACATGCCCGGCACCACCGGCAGCAGCGCCAGGTAGGGATCGATGCCGAGCTTTTCCTTGAGCAGGTACACCGCATACAGCGCCAACATCAGGCACGCCCCGTGGGCGAAGTTGATGATGTGCAGCACCCCGTAGATCAGCGTCAGCCCCAGCGCGACCAGGGCGTACACGGCGCCCGTGGTCAGGCCATTGAGCACCGCCGGAAAGAGGATGCCGAAGTCGAGCATGCGATGCCGGGCGCCGTCACGTGCGCAGCGGGAACACCGGGTCGATTTCGCGGTAGTCGCGCGGCACGATCACCTTGATGTCGTTCTTGAGCACCTGCGTCATCAGCGGCTGCGCGCCGGTGTTCTGGCCGCCCACGAATTTGGTTGGACCGTACGGCAGG
>DATNCB010000082.1:0-4812 GCA_035571715.1 Ramlibacter sp. | reverse complement strand
ACCGATTGCAACCCGGGCAGTTCGCCGTGCACGTCGCTGCTGCTGATGTTGAACATGGCCTGCACCCTGTTCCGCTTGACGCCGGAAGAAGCCCTGGCCGGCGTGACCCGCAACGCTGCCCGCGCACTTGGGCTCAAGGATCGCGGCGTGCTCGCCGCCGGCCTGCGCGCCGACTTCGTCTTGTGGGACGTGCAGCAGCCAGCGAATTTGAGCTACGCGATGGGCTTCAATCCACGTTTGCGGACGATCTTCAAAGGGCGCGCGCTATGAGCTTCATCCTGCACCACAGTACGGCGCCGCTGCTGGTCAGCATGCCGCATACCGGGACCGAGATTCCCGACGAACTGCGGGGCGATTACGTGCCGCGCGCGCTGGCCGTCGAGGACACCGACTGGCACCTGCCGCGTCTGTACAACTGCCTGCCGGCGGTGGGGGCCAGCGTGCTGCGGCCGCGTTACTCGCGCTATGCCATCGATCTGAATCGTCCGCCTGACGACGCGCCCATGTATCCCGGCGCTTCCAACACCGAGCTGTGCCCGACGCGATTTTTCACGGGCGACCCGCTTTATCGCGAGGGGCTTGAGCCCTCGCCGCAGGAACGGCTGCGCCGGCTCGAGACGTACTGGCGTCCTTACCACCAGGCCTTGCGCGCGGAGCTCGATCGCATCAAGGCCGAGCACGGCTTTGCGCTGCTGTGGGACGCCCACAGCATCCGCTCCGAGATTCCCTGGTTGTTCGACAACCGCTTGCCCGACCTGAACATCGGCACAGCCGGCGGCGCGAGTGCCCATGCTTCGATCACGCAGGCAGTGGCCGGCGCAGCTGCGCGCCATGCGGACATCAGCCATGTCGTCAACGGCCGCTTCAAAGGGGGCTACATCACCCGGCATTACGGCGATCCGGCACAGCACGTGCATGCCGTACAGCTGGAGATGTGCCAGAGCCTGTACATGAACGAGCAACCGCCCTACGAGTATCGGGAGGAGCCCGCCAGCCGCGTTCAGCCGGTACTGGCGGACATGATGGCCGCTGCGCTGGCGGCCTGCCGGGTTTTGTATGGACACTGAGCAGCGGCACTATCTTGCGCCCGCCGCCTGGGTCAACGGCAGTTGGGCCCAGGACGTACTGCTGACGGCCGGTGCCGACGGCCTGTGGACGGGCGTCGCGCCCAACGCTTCGGACGAAACGCAGCGGGGCGCGCAGCGTCTGGCCGGTCCGGTGCTGCCCGGCCTGGTCGATGCCCACAGCCACGCATTCCAGCGCGCCATCGCCGGCTTGACCGAACGCAGCGACGCCGGCGAGGACGACTTCTGGAGCTGGCGCGACCGCATGTACAGCGCGGCAAACCGCATCACGCCGGAGCAACTGGAGGCGATCGCGGCCTTTCTGTATTCGGAATTGCTGCACGCCGGCTACACCCATATCTGCGAGTTTCACTACCTGCACAACGACCTCGACGGCCGCCCGTATGCGCAGCCGCTGGAGATGTCGTTGGCGCTGGTGCGGGCGGCGCAGCGCGCCGGTATAGGGATGACGCTGTTGCCGACGCTGTATATGCGCTCGGGCTTTGCCGCGAAGAGCCTGCGCGAGGACCAGCGCCGCTTTGCTTCGACGCCGGAATCGGTGTTGCGCATGGCCGAGGCTGTTGCGGGCCAGGACGGTCACGTCGCATCCGGTGTGGCATTGCATTCGCTGCGCGCGGTCGATCCGGTCGCATTGCGCGAAGTCGCGGCGGCGGCCGGGCCGCAAATGCCGGTGCATATTCACATCGCCGAGCAACTGCGCGAAGTGGAAGACTGCATCGCGGACCACGGCCAGCGGCCGGTCGAATGGTTGTTGAACAAGGTGGCGCTGGATGCGCGCTGGAACCTGGTGCACGCCACGCACTGCAGTGAGGCCGAGCTGGACGGCGTGCGCAACCAGCGTGCGTCGATCGTCCTGTGTCCGAGCACCGAAGCCAACCTGGGCGACGGGATTTTCGACCTGCCGGCGTGGATGGGCCAAAGCGGAAGCTGGTCGGTTGGCTCGGACAGCCATGTCACGCGCAGCTGGCAGGAAGAGCTGCGCCTGCTCGAGTATTCGCAGCGCCTCGGCCTGCGCCAGCGCAACGTGGCGGCGCGCTCGGCCCTGTGCCAGAGCAGCGCAGCCGCGCTGTTCCAGGGCGCCCTGGAAGGCGGCAGCGCGGCAGCCGGGCGGCCGCTGGGCGGCTTGGCGGTGGGCCAGCGCGCCGACTTCATGGTGGTGGACACCGCGAGCAACGCCTTGGCGGGCATACCGCCCGGCCACCTGCTCGATGCGATCGTGTTTTCCAGCCCGGCGCCCGGGTTCAGCCAGGTGTTCGTCGCGGGACAAGCAGTGCCGGCGGGCGAGCCCGCCTTGCGCGCCGGCTTCGTGCGCGCAATGAACGAACTCTGGTCCTGAGAATCAAGTATTCTGCGCACCTGCGAAGCGCAGGAGAGCCATCAATGACCATCGACTGGAACCACTTCACGCCCTGGACCTCGCTTGCCGGGGGCGTCCTCCTGGGGCTGGCCTCGGCGCTGTTCATCCTGCTCAACGGGCGGGTGCTGGGCATCAGCGGGATCCTGGGTGGGCTGGTACGGCCACGCGCGGGCGATATCGGCTGGCGCGTCGCATTCGTCGCCGGCCTGCTCCTGGCACCGAGCTTGTGGCATCTGTTCGCGCAGCCTGCGGATTTCCGGATGCAAGCAGGCGGGGCCGTGCTGGTGGCCGCGGGCTTGTTGGTAGGCTGGGGTACGCGCTATGCGTCGGGCTGCACCAGCGGCCACGGAGTGTGCGGTCTTTCGCGGCTGTCGCCGCGTTCGCTGGTCGCCACATTGACCTTTATGGTCACCGGGTTCGCGACCGTGTTTCTCGTGCGCCATGTATTTGCGTGAAGGGGAGCCGCCATGAACCGACTGATGGAATTCATCGCAGGCCTGCTCTTCGGCATCGGCCTGCTGCTTTCGGGCCTCACCGACCCAGGCAAGGTGACGGGTTTTCTGGATCTGGCCGGCGCGTGGGATCCGTCGCTTGCGCTGGTGATGGCCGGTGCCATTGCCGTCGGCTTCTTCGCCTTCGCCGCGGCACGCAAGCGCACCACCAACTATCTCGGCGGCGCGATGCAGTTGCCAGCCAGCGACGACATCGACTCGCGCGTGCTGATCGGCAGCGCGGTGTTCGGCGTGGGCTGGGGACTGGTGGGTTTCTGCCCGGGACCGGCCGTGGTGGCCACCGGCGCCGGCCATTGGCAGGCCCTGGTGTTCACGCTGGCGATGCTGGGCGGTATGGCGGTGCATGAACTGGCTGCACGGCCGGCGCCAGGCGAGCTCGTACAAGAGTAGCCCGCCCTGCCGTCGGCCTTGCCGGCTCGGATCAGCGGCGACGCCGCCGTGCCACTACCATCGGGCCTATGAGCACCACTATTGCCAATGCATCACCGGCTGCGGGCCTGCGCCAGGACGCCGGCGTGATCGGCCTCGTGGGGCTGGCCCACATGATCAGCCATTTCAACCAGTTGCTGCTGGCGCCTCTGTTCCCCTGGCTGAAGGAGGCTTTCCAGGCCAGCTACACGGAGCTCGGCTTCCTGATGACGCTGTTCTTCGTCGTGTCCTGCGCGGTCCAGGCGATCTCGGGCTTCCTGGTGGACCGTTATGGGCCGCGGCCGATCCTGTTCGGCGGCCTGGCACTGCTGGCCACCTCCGCATTCGGCTACTCGGTGAGCCCCAGCTATTGGTCGATGGCGTTCTTCTCGATCGTGGCCGGCGTCGGCAATGGCGTCTTCCACCCGGTCAACTACACGCTGATCAACCGCAAGGTGAGCCCGCCGCGGCTGGGCCATGCGTATAGCGTTCACGGCATCACGGGCAGTCTTGGCTGGGCGCTGGCGCCGGCCATGCTGGTGCCGCTGGCGATTGCATTTTCGTGGCGCACCGCCTTGATGGGCGCGGGCACACTGGCCCTGGCGGCCATGGCGGCGCTCTGGTTGAACCGCGGCAAGCTGGCGCTGCCCGCCAGCGCACCCCGGCACGCCGCGGTCCGAGTCGAGGGCAATTTCGAATTCCTGCGAATTCCCGCCGTCTGGATGTGCTTTTTCTTCTTCTTTTTCTACGCCGTGGTGCTGAGCGTCATCCAGGCGTTCGCGCCCGAGGCAGCGCGCCAGCTGCATGGCGTGCCGATCGCAGTGGCGGCCATGTGCCTCACGGTCTACATGGTGTGCAGTGCCGGCGGCATGGTGCTCGGCGGCTTTCTCGCCTCCGATCCGGCGCGCTGCGAACGCATCGTCGGCATAGGCTTCGGCCTCGCGGCGCTGGTCGCACTGATGCTCGGCCTGGGTTCCGTTCCCGCGCTGGCGGTGCCGGCCCTGTTTGGGGCGATGGGATTTGCCAGCGGCATCGCGGCGCCTTCGCGCGATCTGCTCGTGAAACGCTCCACCCCGGAGAACGCGACCGGACGCGTGTACGGCATCGTCTATTCCGGCCTGGATATCGGACAGGCCATTTCGCCCTTGATCTTCGGAACCTTGATGGACCACCAGCAGTACCGCGGCGTCTGGCTCGGGCTGGTGTTCATGCAGGCGGTGCTGATCACCAGCGCATTCAACGTGCGGCGGGTGCGCCGCACGGTGCTGACCACCGCGTGAGCTGAGGCTGCGGGCCGCGAGGCGGTTATCCTTACGGCCATGTACGCGTCTTATTTCGGCCTGAAGCAAGCGCCGTTCTCGATCGCGCCCGACCCGCGCTACCTGTTCATGAGCGAGCGCCACCGCGAGGCGCTGGCGCACCTGCTGTACGGGTTGGGCGGAGGCGGCGG
>DATNCB010000081.1:0-1526 GCA_035571715.1 Ramlibacter sp. | reverse complement strand
CATTGCCCGATGCGCGTGATCGAGGCCGCGCGCAGAATCGGCCAATGAAGCGCAGATCGATCCTCGGTGCGGCCGTATTTGTGGCATCGGCAGCGCTTGGCTGCGCCTCGTCTCGCGCGTCGGACCAGCCGGTCTACAAGGTGTCCATCGAGCAGCTGCAGCGGGTGATCGCCGGGCGTTTTCCGGCGCGCTATCCGGTGGGCAACCTGTTCAACCTCGAGCTCGAGGCGCCGCACTTGCGGCTATTGCCCGAACTGAACCGGCTCGCCAGCGAGATGGTGCTCGACGCGGCAGGTCCGGCGCTGCGGCGCAGTTACCGCGGAAGCTTCGATGTGGACTTCGCGCTGCGCTACGAACCGAGCGACCAGTCGATCCGCGCCCATGAGCTTCGCGTGCATTCATTTCGCTTGGGCGGCCTGCCGCCACAAACGCTCCAATTGCTGGAAACCTATGCGCAGGCATTGGCGGAGCAAGCGCTGCTCGAAGTCGTGCTCCATCGGCTGAGTCCGCGCGATCTCGTGCTGGCCGACGCCATGGGGCTGCAGCCGGGCGATATCACGGTGACTGACCAGGGGCTGGCGATTGGTTTTGTTGCCAAGCCGAGCCGATAAGAGCCAAACCCTTGTCGAATTTACGGAACACAGCGATACGCCCTGCCCGAGCGCGCTGGGCAGTCACGTATCGCGATGGCCAGGCGAACCGTTCAGCCGCGAGCGATCGGCTGTGTCCGCAATTACTGCGCAGGAGCAGGGCCGGAGCCGGTGCCTGGACTGGTGCCCGCGCCGCCGCCACTCGGGCTGGCTCCGGTGGAGCCGCCGGCGCCCGACGTGGTGCCGGGCCCTGAGCCGCCGCTGCCGGCAGGGCCGGGGACAGCGGTAGTGGTGTCAGCATTGGTGCCGGTGCTGCCCGAAGCGCCCATGCCGCTGCCGCTGCTGGCAGCGCTGCGTTTTTGCGTCGTCGTGTCGGTCGTCGAGGAGGTGCTCGTCGTACGGGCTGTGGACTGGCACCCGGCCAGCACGGCAAGCGACAGGCTCAGCAAGATGAGAGGGCGTGTGTTGACTTTGAGGGGCATAAACAATTCCTCGTAGTTAAGCGCGAAGGTGCGCATACGCTACGAGGCAATTGGCGTGCCCGAGAGGCGTTTTCTAACGTAACGCTGCGGGCTGCGGCGCCGGGTCCCGCAGCCAGCGGATCGCCTCGCTCATCGAGGTGAAGACGCGCAGCTGCAGGCCTTGCTTGACGGCAACCTTTTCGCTGGTGTGCGTGATCTGGTTGGCGGGCACGACCGAGGCCAGCCGCTCCAGGTGCTTCAACTCCTTGGCCGCCGCTTCGCCGATCTGGAAGTGGTCAGTGAACTTGAAGTGATTCTCCACGTCAAGCAGGTCGACCAGTGCGCGCTTGTCGCCGTGACGGTGGCTCTCGGCACCGAACTCGGCAATGAAGGCGACAAAATCCGCCAGCGTCGCTGGACCGCTGACCTTCACCGAGGTGAATTCGGGAAGTCGTCGGACTCTTACCTGAAGCGG
>DATNCB010000080.1:0-2758 GCA_035571715.1 Ramlibacter sp. | reverse complement strand
CGTCCAGGCGGCCGAAGGCCTCCAGGGCGGTCGCGACGATGCGCGCGGCACTCGCCGACTCCGACACGCTGTTCGTGTTGGCTGCTGCCGTGCCGCCCAGCGCCTTGATCTCGTCGACCACGGCTTGCGCGGGGCCGGCATTCTGGCCTTCTCCGGCAACCGAGGCGCCGATGTCGTTGACGACGACCTTGGCGCCCTCGCGCGCCATGGCCAGTGCGATGTCACGGCCGATGCCGCCGCCGGCGCCCGTGACGATGACGACCTTGCCTGCCAGCATGGGGTTGTTGCTCATTTCATTTCTCCTTGTGAGGGGGCCATTGGAACGCCAGCGGCTGCTTGTCGAAAAACCGCTGTATCGCCTCGCGGTGCGGCGTGGTCTGGAAGCAAAGCGCCTGCGCGTTGGCCTCGGCCTCGAAGGCGGCCTCCATGGCGCCGGCATCGAGGCCGAAGCGCTTGACCAGGCTGACGGCCAGCGGCGACGCGCCTGCGAAGCTTTCCGCCAGCGCCAGGGCACGCGGCATCAGCGCTGCGCTTTCGAGCTGTTCCATCGCGATGCCGAGCGACAGGGCTTCGGCCGCGCCGACTTCGCGCGCCGACAGGAACAGCTCCCGCGCACGCTGGGGACCCACGATTCGCGGCAGGGTGTAGGTGGCCCCGCAATCGGGCACGAGGCCGATGCGCATGAACACCATGCAGAACCGGGCACGTGGCGTGACCAGCACGAAGTCCGCCGCCAGCGCGAGACTGAAACCTGCGCCAAAGGCGGCGCCGTCTACCGCGGCGATCACCGGGCGGTCCAGGCTCAGCAGGTCGCGGAAGATGGCGTTCACGGCCTGCATGCGCGATCGCATGCCGTCGCTTTCCAGCTGCCCGGCGACCGCGATGCTGCGCAGGTCACCGCCCGCGCAGAACGCGCCGTTGGCGCCCGTGATCACGACGGCGCGAATGCTGCTGTCCGCCTTGACCCGCGCGATTGCCTGGGCCAGGCCCTCTTTCAAGGGCGCGGTCAGCGCGTTGCGTTCGGCCGGGCTGTCGAGCGTGACCACGGCCGTGGTGCCCTGGCGCTCGAAGCGCACGGCGGGGGTATCGTCGCTCACCCGGCCTCCTGCGAAGGGGCGGCGCGCTGCTGCTGCTCCTGCAGTTCGCGCCAGAGGATCTTGCCGGTGCCGGATTTGGGAAGGCTGTCGACGAATTCCACGATCCGCGGCGCCTTGTAGACCGCCATGCGCTCGCGGGCCCAGTCCGCGATGTGCTGCTCGCTCACCTCGCCGCGATAGGCGGGCTTGAGCACGACGAGCGCCTTCACGGTCTCGCCGCGCTTGCCGTCGGCCACCGCGATCACGCAGGCCTCGTGGATCGCGGGGTGTTCGTACATTGCGCTTTCCACCTCGGCGGGCCACACCTTGTAGCCCGACGCGTTGATCATGCGCTTCAGGCGGTCGCGCATGAAGAAGTAGCCTTCCTCATCCATCGCCGCGAGGTCGCCGGTGCGGAAGAACCGTTTACCCTCGATCAGGGCGAACGCTTCGCGGTCGGCTTCCGGATTGCGCCAGTAGCCCTTCATCACCTGCGGCGCGCAGGTGACCAGTTCGCCCACTTCGCCTTGCGGCAGTTCCTTCAGCGTGTCGGGGTCGACGATGCGCGAGTCCACGCCCTGAGTGGGCATGCCCAGGCACTGCCGCTTGCCGCGGGCGAGCGGGTTGGCGTGCAGGAACGAGGCAGTCTCGGTGAGGCCGTAGCCTTCGTTGTAGGCGAGGCCGTAGCGCTGCGCCAGCATGGCCGAGACCGCCTCGGGCATGGCCGCGCCGCCGCCGGACAGCATCGCCAGGCTGGACAGGTCGCGCCGCCCTGCTTCAGGGTTGGTGAAGAAGTCCAGCAGCATCGCCGGCGGTGCCGTCCACGCGGTTACACGGTGCCGCTCGATCAGCCGTGCCGCCACCGCCGCGTTCCAGCGCGGCATCATCACGGCGGTTCCGCCCAGCACCAGCGGCATGTTCATGCCGTTCTGCAAGCCGAGCATGTGGAACAGCGGCGCCACGGCGAGCACCACCGTCTCCACGTTCAGTCCCTTCCACACCTGCGAAGACGCGAGCGAGGCCAGCACGGTGCTGTGCGTGTGCATGCAGCCTTTGGGGTGGCCGGTCGTGCCCGACGTATACGGCAGCACGGCCAGGTCGTCGGGCGCGGTCTTCGCGAGGTCCAGCGGCAGCGGGAGGGCGATCGCCTCCTCGAACGCATGCAGGCCGGCCCCGGTGAGCGGCCGGCGCGGAACGGCCACCCAGTCGGGCACTTCATCGGCCGGACACTGCGCGCCGACCGCGTCGGCGTAGGCATGCACGATGAGTGCGTCGAGACCGGCGCTGGCGAAGTCCGCCAGCATCTCCTGCGCGACAAACGCGACGCGTGCGCCGCTGTCCTGAGCGTAGAAGCGCAGCTCCTGCGCCTTGCTCATGGGACTGACCGGCACCACCACCGCGCCGGCGCGCAGCACGGCGTAGAACGCGGTCACGAACTGCGGGCAGTTCTGGCTGGCCAGCAGCACGCGGTCGCCCGGCCGAAGCGCCAGCCGCTGCTGCAGGAAGGCCGCCAGGGCGTCCACGCGCTGCTTGAGCTGCGCGTAAGTGGTGACGGCGCCGCAATAGACGATGGCGGGCTTGTCGGGGTAGCGCCGCGCCGCGACGTCCAGGTACTCCGGCAGCGTCGCCCGCGGCACGCGCAGCTCCCGCGCCACGCCCTTGGGCCAGAACCGGAAATGGGG
>DATNCB010000079.1:0-7021 GCA_035571715.1 Ramlibacter sp. | reverse complement strand
GTGCAGCTCAAGGCCAAAGGCAAGACGGTATTCCTCATCACCCATCGACCGAGCGTTGTGGCGGTTGCCGACCGGATCCTGATCCTGCAGGATGGACGGATCGTGGCCGACGGTCCGCGCGACGCCGTCCTGGCCAGCTTGCGTCCGGCCGCACCCCAGCACGAACCCCCGACCCCCGCCGTAGGTGTCGCCCAGCCGGCTTGAGCCACCCGCATATTCCGCACGTTTTATTGAATCGACCGAGTCCAATCATGGCTAAAACCGAATTGTTGCAACGCCTCGAATCCAGGCACCCGTCAGTGCCTTCCACCCAACTGGTGCACGAGCCCGCCAGAGCCCCTGCCATCGAGGATTCCTCGCGCGTTGCGCGCGTGGGGCTGTGGGCGCTGGTGCTCGGATTGGGCGGTTTCATGGTATGGGCAGCGTTCGCGCCGCTCGATGAAGGCGTTCCCAGCCAGGGAATGGTGTCGATCGACACCAAACGAAAAGCCGTCCAGCATCCCGCTGGCGGCATCGTCAAGGAAGTTCTCGTGCGCGAGGGCGATCGTGTCAAGGAAGGGCAGTTGCTGCTCAAACTCGACGAAGCGGCAACCCGGGCCAATTACGAGGCGATCCGGCAGCACTACCTCAGCTTTCGCTCGATGGAGAGCCGGCTGATCGCGGAGCAGGCGGGCTTGAGCACCATCACTTTCCACCCGGACCTGAAAAGCGCCAGCTCGGATCCACTGATTCGCAGCCAGATGCTGACGCAGGAACAATTGTTCGCGGCGCGCAGGTCCTCGCTTCGCGCGGATTTGGAGGCAATGCAGCAAAGCATCCAGGGTCAGCAGGCTCTGTTGCAGGCGTATGCAGGCATGCTGACCAACCGGCGCAATCAGATCAGCCTCGTGAACGAGGAGCTGAAGAGCACGCGTGAATTGGTCAAGGAAGGGTACGCGCCGCGCAACCGCCAGCTCGAACTGGAACGGATGGTTGCGGAAGCGAATTCGTCTATGACCGAACTGCTGGGCAACATCGCGCGAGGCCAGAGCGCCATCGGCGAGCTGCGGCAGCGGGTGATCGCACGGCAGCAGGAATACCGCAAGGAGGTCGAAGGCCAGCTGGGTGAGGTGACGCGCGAAGTGCAGTCGGACGAGGGCAAGTTTCGCGCGCTCAGCGACGACCTGGCCCGGATTGAAATCAAGTCGCCCGCGTCGGGACAGGTTGTGGGCCTGACGGTGCAGACTGTAGGCGGCGTGATCCAGCCGGCGCAAAAGCTGATGGACATCGTTCCGGAAAACGAGCTGCTGTTGGTCGAGACGAAGGTTGCACCGAATCTGATCGACAAGGTCCATGCCGGGTTGCCGGTGGACATCCGTTTCACTTCTTTCGCCAACTCGCCGCAACTGGTCGTGGACGGCAAGGTGGTTTCCATCTCGGGCGATTTGCTCACGGAACAAAATGGCTCGATGTACTACCTGTCCCGGGTCAGCGTCACTCCAGAGGGCTACAAGAGGCTGGGCAAGCGGGTGTTGCAGCCTGGCATGCCGGTCGAAGTCGTTTTCAAGACGGGTGAGCGTTCGCTCCTCGTGTATCTGCTGCATCCACTGAGCAAGCGGCTGGCGGCAGCCATGAAAGAGGAATGATTTCCATGCGATCGACACTGGATGTCATGCCGGACTTGATCCGGCATCCACTCTTCGCGCGAGAAGGAGGCCGGCGGCCTACAGCGCGATTGGCCTTGATGTGCGCAATTGCGATCATCCCTATGGCAGGATGGTCCCAGGCGGCCCCGGCGGGGTCGGTTTCAGCGCCCTCCACCGCCGCAACCGCTGTGCCCCTGACGCTATCGCAGGCCTACCAGGCCGCGCTGGTACAGGATTCGGTGATTCGGGCCGCGCGCGCGAGCGCCGAGGCACGGCGCGAGCGGCTCCCGCAGGCCCGAGGGCAGCTGCTGCCCAATGTGTCCGCCAGCGTCAGCCGGAACAAGAACAAACTCACCGCCACCCAGCCCGGGTTCCTCGGACCGGTAACGAGCGATCAGGATTACACTAGCAGCGCCAAGATATTGAGCATCCGCCAGCCGATTTTCCGGCCGTTCCAGTTCGCGGATTACCGTCAGGCCAAGGCGCAGGTGGAGGACGCCGAAGCTGCGCTGGACAAGGAAGTGCAGAACCTCGCGGTACGTGTCGGCGGTGCGTACCTGGAAGCCTTGCTGGCGGAGGACCAGCTCGCGCTGGTCGTGGCGCAAAAGCAGGCCTACACAACGCAGCTCGACGCCTCGCGAAAGCGCCTCGCCGGCGGCGCCGGCGTGCGCACGGACATCGATGATGCCCAGGCCAGGCTGGACCTGACTTTGGCCCAGGAGCTGGAAGCAAGACAAAACATCGATTTCACCCGGCGGCAGTTGCAGGTGCTGGTGAACGTGCCCGTCACGCAGCTCGCGCCGCTCGACGAGCGCAAGCTCGAGTTGGTCGATCCCAATCCACCGCGCCTGCAGGATTGGGTCGACCGAGCCGAGCTGACGAGCCCTGAACTACGCTCCTTGCGCGCCCAAGTCGAAGCGGCGCGGTTCGAGATCGACAAAGCCCGCTCCGGCCACCTGCCGACATTGGATGCGATCGCCCAGTGGGCGATCACCGAAAACGATACCGTGACGCAGACCAATTCACGTTTCAACAACAAGGCCATCGGCGTGCAACTGAACGTGCCGATCTATTCGGGCGGGTTCGTCAGTTCGCAGACCCGTCAGGCGGTCGCCGACCTCGATCGGCTGCAGGAGACGCTGGAGGCGACGCGGCGCGACCTCGGGATGCGCATCGAAAAGGAATTCCGCGGCATCACAGAAGGCGTCTTGCGCGTTCGTGCGCTCGAACAGGCAGTACGCTCCGCCGAGACGTCAGTGCTCTCCAGCCGAAGGTCCTTCGAAGGCGGCGCCCGCACCGTGGTCGATGTGCTGAACGCCGAGCAACAGCAAGTGAGCGCGCTGCGTGACCTCGCCAATGCGCGCTACCTGTACATGATCTCGCGCATCCGGCTGCGCTCGCTGGCGGGCGAGGCCGACGCCGCGGCGATCGACGAGGTCAACGCCTGGCTGAAGCTCTGAACCTACACATAGACCAGACCGGTCTGGGCCAGGCCGACCAGGTTGATGTTGGCGACGTTAAGCGGATGGTCCGCCGCGAAGATGCCGAGGTCCGCCTCAGTTTCGGTCTTGCTGTCCAGCGGGGCGCGGTATTGTGACGACAGGGCAGTCGAGGGTTGAACTCCGGTGACGTTGCTGTAAAGGAGGCTCACCACCTGGCTGCTGTCGTGGACCGGACCAAGCCGTGCATCCAGAGCGTACTGGACGAGCGTGCTGTAGCTCATACCTCCGGCCAATAGTGACAAGCCGATGCCGGCATAGTCGGGATGCGCGGCAACCGCGTTGGGCCCGAACACCGCGCCGATCACTTTGGCCGTGGTGCCCGCATCGCCATTGAGATCGAAAGCCAGCTTGCCGTCGGCAAACTCGACCCGCTCCGTCTGCGTCAAGGTATCGATGATGCCTGGCGCGATCACGTGCACGAGCCCGCCCGAATCGCTGACTTGCGCAGCCGACCGGCTGATGGTGTAGACGGCGGTGTCGATCCCCGCACCACCGTCGGCGGTGTTGGCTCCGAGCCCGAGAACGAATGTGTTGTTCGCGTCGTTGCCGGTCACTGTGTCGTTGAACGGCGTGCCGATGAACTTCTCGATGATCGTGGAGAGGTCGATTGAGAGGTTGTTCACTGCCCCGATTCCCCCTGCCCGCACGCCCACCGAGCTGAAGCCGCCGGGCCGCATATCCACAGTCGCGCCGAGCGTGAGCGACGACAGGTCAATGGTGTCGTAGCCGGAGGCATCGTCGA
The DNA here is from genome assembly GCA_035571715.1 of Ramlibacter sp. Lineage (GTDB taxonomy): Bacteria > Pseudomonadota > Gammaproteobacteria > Burkholderiales > Burkholderiaceae_C > Ramlibacter. Next base: position 3,152 of record DATNCB010000079.1, on the reverse strand, counting down.
TGATCTCCAGCTTGCCGCCGTCGCTGTTTTGGAATTTGTAAGGCGTATCGCCGGCGTTGTATGAACTGTTGTCGCCATACAAGGTCTTGAGCGTGAGCAGGTCGTACATGCCATACCAGTCGCGGTTCCCGCTTGTAGTGCTTGAAGGATTGGTAGGGCCGTCCCGGTAGGACATGACTGTGTAGTCGGTGTTGTCCTCTTTCACGCCCAGGAAATTGCCCGGATCGGTGGAGGGAGCACTGCCCGCGTTGTAGTTGCCCGGGTGCTTCAGGCCCAGTGCGTGGCCGATTTCGTGGACCAGCGTCTCCCAACCGTAATTTCCCGCTACCGGGTTCGTGTTGACGCTGCTGTCCTGGTTGACCCACACGTCCCCGCCGAGATCAGGGTCGAATGTGCTGTTGGGCAGGAACGTGTAGGCGCCGGAAACGAACCCCTGGTGGTTGTTGCCAAGCCGGATCTGGCCATAGTTGGTGGCCGTGTCGACCTGCACTTCTGTGAGCGTGATGCCCAGCTCGGCTTGCAGGTGCCCCATGATCTCGCGCACGGCGGCTTTCTGCTGCGCGTTGAACTGGCTGAATCCGAAGTCGCCCTGGCCGTCGTCGGTGCCGCCATAGGTCGGCTTGGCGGTCATGAAGCTGTAAGTCACCGTCGCATGGCTGCCCAAGGCACCGGGGTAGTTCCAGCGGTACTGGAGAGCTGACAATCCTGTGAGGGTTCCGACCCCTGGAAGCAATGTATCGATGCGGTAGTCGCCGGTGTACTGAAACGCCACTACCGGCTGGGCGGGCGCGGGAGGAAGCGAAAGGCTGCCGGCGGCTAGCGAGTCCTGCTCATGCTGCCCATTCAGGGTGCTTCCTGCGCACATGGGGCAATGACATCCAAACAACAGATGCGACATGGCGGTTGCTACTCGAAAAATTCAGCTTCAGTCCATTTCGGTGCGGCCGCATCCTTGCCCGACAGGGCAGCAGGGCGATCCAACTCAGCAAGGGGCCACTCGATCGCCACTTCCGGATCGTTCCAGGCGAGAGCTCGTTCGAACAGCGGCGCGTAGTAATCAGTCGTCTTGTACAGGAAATCGGCACTGTCGGAAAGCACCACGAAACCGTGCGCGAAGCCCGGCGGAATCCACAGCTGACGCTTGTTGTCGGCACTGAGTTCGACCCCAGCCCATTGGCCAAGTCGCGGCGAGGAGCGTCTCATGTCGACAGCCACGTCAAACACCTTGCCGCTCGTCACGCGGACCAGTTTTCCCTGCGGCTGGCGGATCTGGTAGTGCAAGCCGCGCAGCACGGCATGTGCCGAGCGCGAGTGATTGTCCTGCACGAATCGGGGCGCCACCCCGGTCGCCTGCTCGAAGGCGGCCTGGTTGAAGCTTTCCATGAAGAAACCGCGCTCGTCGCCGAAGACCTTGGGCTCGACGATGAGCACCTCGGGTAGCCGCGTGGGCGTGACCTTCAGCGTCACGCAATTCCCCGCGCGGTGGCCAGCAGGTAAGCCCCATAGCTGCTCTTGGCCAGCGGCTCGGCCAGCGCCAGCAGCTGCTCGCGATCGATCCAGCCGTTACGCCAGGCAATTTCCTCCGGGCAGGCGACCTTCAGCCCCTGGCGATGTTCCAGCGTGTGGATGAATTGCGTCGCTTCCAGCATGCTTTCGTGGGTACCGGTGTCAAGCCAGGCGAAGCCGCGGCCCATCGTCTGGACGTCAAGCTGGCCGCGCTCGAGGTAAGCTTGATTCACGCTCGTGATCTCGAGTTCCCCCCGTTTCGAGGGTGTTACACGCGCGGCGATGTCGCAGACCTGAGTGTCGTAGAAGTACAGGCCGGTCACTGCGAAATGACTCTGCGGCCGAGCTGGCTTCTCTTCGATCGACAGCGCCTTGCCCTGCGCGTCGAAGGCCACCACGCCGTAGCGTTCCGGGTCCTTGACGTGATAGGCGAACACGGTGGCGCCTACGGACTGCGAATCGGCCACCTGCAGCAGCTTGATCAGGTCGTGACCGTAGAAGATGTTGTCACCCAGCACCAGCGCGCAAGGCTTATCGGCGATGAACTCGCGGCCGATGATGAATGCCTGCGCCAGCCCTTCCGGACGCGGCTGGACCGCGTACTGGATGCGCATGCCCCATGCAGCTCCATCGCCGAGCAGCTGCTCGAAACGTGGCGTGTCCTGCGGGGTGCTGATCACCAGCACTTCGCGAATGCCGGCCAGCATCAGCGCCGCCAGCGGGTAATAGATCATCGGCTTGTCGTATACCGGCAGCAGCTGCTTGGAGATCGCCAACGTGGCGGGATGCAGGCGCGTGCCGGCGCCGCCGGCCAGGATGATGCCCTTGCGGGTGGTTTGAGGTTGGAGCATGAATAATCCAGCGTTAGACGCGGCCCAGCGCCGCCAATTCGGCAACGACGCTTCTCACTCCGTCCTGCCAGGGCGGCAGGTGCAGGTCGAAGGTCCGGCGCAGGCGGTTCGTGTCAAGCCGCGAGTTGGCTGGTCGCGCGGCGGCGACCGGATATTGGGAGGACGGGATCGGATGGACGTGGTCGGGCCGGGTCTTCAGGACCATTCCGCATTCGGCCGCATGGGCGATGGCCAGCGCGGCGTAGGCCTGCCAGTGCGTGGAGCCTGCCGCGGCCAGGTGATAGATGCCCGCCAGCTCCGGGCGCAATCGCTTGAGGATGTGCGCGGTGGCGTCGGCGATCAGTGCTGCGCGGGTCGGCGCGCCCCATTGGTCGCACACGACGTTGAGGCTGTCGCGCTGGGCCGCGGCGCGCAGAATGGACTTCAGGAAGTTCTGCCCCCAGGTGTCGAAGACCCAGCTCGTGCGCAGCACCAGGTGGCGCGCGGCGCCGGCGATGACGGCTTGTTCGCCGGCCAGCTTGCTGCGCCCGTAGACATTGGCTGGCGCCGTCGCATCGGCTTCGGTCCACGCCCGCTCGCCGCTGCCGTCGAAAACATAATCGGTGGAGTAGTGGACCAGCCAGGCGCCCAGCCGGGCAGCTTCGGCGGCCAGCGCCTCACAGGCGCCGGCATTGATTGCGAAGGCAGTCTCCGGCTCGCTTTCGGCACGGTCGACAGCGGTGTAGGCCGCCGCATTGACGATGACGTCGGGCGCCACTGCCTGCACGCTGCGGGCCAGCGCATCGGGTCGGCCCA
>DATNCB010000078.1:0-6152 GCA_035571715.1 Ramlibacter sp. | reverse complement strand
CTTCGCCATCGTGAATGCGCTCTCGGAAGTAGCCAGAAGGGCGCCCAGTCCCATCGCCGACAACCCCATGACACCGACCAGCGCCGTTACCGCGCCGGCCACCGACGTCATGGCGTGACGCGCTCCGTGATTCAGGGAGTTAGTCATGCACATCAGCATGGTCGGTCCAGGCGTGACGATCAGCACCGCGACCGCGGCGACGTAGAGCAGGTAGGTGGCGAGAGTCATAGGCGCAAAACGTGGTCATGCCGGACTGATCCGGCATCCATCGGGGCAACTTCATGGATGCCGGGTCACGCCCGGCACGACAGTTTATCGGGTGGCCCGATGTTTACGCCGCCATCTTGCAGCCGGCGCCCGAATCGGCCAGCGCCTTGGCGGCGATGCCGACCACCTTGTTTTCCTTGTTTTCCACCACCCGCAGGTACATGTCCTGTACCGGGTTGTGGGACTTGCTCATGGTCCATTTGCCGCGCGGGCTGTCGATGACAGCCGACTCCATCGCCTTGTACAGCGCCTGCTTGTTGTTGAGGTCGCCCTTGACTGCGGCCGCACCCTGAACCAGCAGCTGCCCGGCATCGTAGCCCTGGACTGCATAGACATCGGGCTGCAGGCGGAACATCTTGGCATAGGCCAGTCGGAACTGCTTGTTCCTCGGTGTGTCCAGCGAGTCGCTGTAGTGCATCGTGGTGATGATGCCGTCGGCCGCGGGCCCGGCCGCATCGAGCACCCCTTCGGTGAGGAAGCCCGAGCCATACAACGGGATGCGGCCCTTCAGGCCGGCCGCCGCATAGTCGCGGATGAACTTGGCGGCGCCGCCGCCGGCGAAGAAGCACGCGACGGCATCGGGTTTGAGCGACGCGATTTCAGTCAGCAGCGCCTGGAACTCCACGTTCGGGAACGGCAGCCCCAGCTCCTTGACGATCGTGCCGCCTGCCTTGGTGTAGCTGTCGCGGAAACCTTCGAAAGCTTCGTCGCCGGCCGCGTATTTCCAGGTGATCCAGACCGCCTTCTTGTGGCCCTTGTCGACCATGACCTTGCCGAGCGCCAGCGTGGGCTGCGAGTTGGTGAACGACGTGCGAAACACGTTGGGAGCGCACAGCGCGCGCGTGGCCGCGTGGACGCCGGCGTTGGGGATGATATTCAACACACCGCTGTCGCGTGCGACTTTCTGGATGCCCATTTGCACACCCGAATGGACGGTGCCGATCAGCACGTCCACTTTGTCGCGCTGTACCAGCCGGTTCGCATTTTCCACACCCTTCGCCGGTTCGGATTCGTCGTCCACCTTGAACCATTCGATGTCGCGGCCGCCCAGCTTGCCGCCTTTTTCATCGATGGCCATGCGCAGGCCGTTTTCGATCGCGACGCCAAGCTGCGCGAAGGTGCCGGTGTACGGCAGCATCAGGCCCACGCGGACCTTGGAACCCTGGGCGCGCACGATTTGCGGCAGCAGCAGGCCGGTGGATGCGGCGCCTACGATGGCGGCGCTGCGGGACAGAACGAGTCTGCGAGTGGTCATATGGATCTCCTTATTCAATCGAGGACAGAGCTGAAGATCTGTCCTCCAAGTTATTGGTCTATTTAGGCCTGAAGCATTTTTACCGAATGCAGCGCGGATCCACACCATGACTTACCCGGACTTGGCGTGCGGGTGCTGCCGCGAAGCGGCCGGTCATAGGCCGATGCGCAGCTTGAAGCGCTGGATCTTTCCGGTGGCGGTTTTTGGCAGCTCGGAAACGAACTCGATCCACCGTGGGTACTTGTACGGCGCGAGCAGGCTCTTGACGTGCATTTGCAGTTCTTGGGCCGTGGCTTGCTGGCCGGGCTTGAGCACTACATAAGCCTTCGGTTTGACAAGTTGATCGATATCCGCGACGCCGATCACCGCGGCTTCGAGTACCGATGCATGTGTCGTGAGGCAAGCCTCGACCTCGAATGGCGACACGTAGATGCCGCCGACCTTGAGCATGTCGTCGCTGCGGCCGCCATAGGTGTAGTAGCCATCGGCGTCCAGCGTGTACTTGTCGCCGCTGCGAGTCCATTCGCCGGCGAACGTAGCCTTGGTCTTGGCCCGGTTGTTCCAGTACATGAGGGCCGCACTGGGGCCATTGATCTGCAGCTCGCCGATTTCGCCGGCGCCGCACTCGTGGCCATCGTCGCCGATGATGCGCAATTCATAGCCCGGCACCGCCTTGCCGGTCGTGCCGTATCGCACCTCACCGGGCCGGTTCGACAGGAAAATGTGCAGCATCTCGGTGGACCCGATGCCATCGAGGATTTCGGTGCCATAAGCCTCGGTCCAGCGTTTGCCGATGTCCGCGGGCAGGGCTTCGCCGGCACTGGTGCACACGCGCAGATTCATGGCCTCCCGCTTCGGGGCGGACGGGTCCGCCAGCAAGGCCGCATAGAGCGTCGGCACACCGTAGAAGATGGTGGGCTGGAACTTCGTGAGGACGCCGTACACGTCGGCCGGTGTGGGCCGCAAGGGCAGGAGCACCGCGGTCGCACCCACACTCATGGGGAAGGTGAGCGAATTGCCCAGCCCATAGGCGAAGAACAGCTTGGCGGCGGAATAGACGATGTCGTTTTCACGGATACCAAGCACCGCGCGCCCGTACAGTTCGGCCGTCTGGATCAGGTGGCTGTGCAGGTGGACGGTGCCCTTGGGCGTGCCGGTCGAGCCGCTGGAATACAGCCAGAAGCACGCATCGTCGGCACAGGTGCCCGCGACATGAAGAGTCATTGCGCCGGAGCGGATCATCGCTGCAACCGAGTTGGGGCCCGTGTCCCCGGCCACGACGACGGTCTTGAGAGTGCCGATGTTGCCGATCAAGCCTTCGAACGACGGCAGCAGTGGTTTGGACACGAACAAGGCCTGTGCACGCGAGTCGCGCAGCATGAAGTCGAAGTCCTTGTTGGTCAGCAAGGTGTTGGTGGCGATCGGCACCACGCCGGCCAGGATGCAGCCGAGGAACACCACCGGCCACTCGAGCGTGTCGAGCATGGCCAGCATCACGCGGGTCTCGGGGGCGAAGCCGCCGGCCCGCAGGGCATTCGCGAAACGATGGGCCTGTTCGGTCAGCTCACCGTATGTCAGCTGAGCCCCGTTCGACGCATCCACGAAAGCGACTTTGCCGGAACGGGCGGCGTTGCGCGCAAGCAGGTCGTGGGCTGCGTTGTAGTCTCTGGGAATCTCGACCCGCGGTGGGCTGGTGCTGTGGTCGGCGTGGCTGAGGTGCATGCCTGTCGTCTCCTGTATTTATGAATCCGGGGGCTGCCTGCTCGTCTGGCATGGTACCGACGCTCGCATCAAGGCACCACATTTTGCGCCTGCAATAAACTGCTTGACACGGAATTTCTCGGAAGCATACTGCAATCTTGATCTGGCGCAAACAAATTAGGCAACACGCGGAGACGCAAGCCGCCAAATGACTGACAACGAGCCAAAGGCAATCCTGACGGAGCTGGGCGCGCGGGTGCGTGCGTGGCGAGCGCGGCGTGGCATGACGCGCAAGCAGCTGGCAGCCGACTCGGGGCTGTCCGAGCGCTTTCTCGCCGACGTGGAAAGTGGCCGGGGCAATGTATCGATCAATTCGCTGCAAGCTGCCGCACACGCCTTGAATATCACCATTCTCGAGTTGCTCCAGGATGCCCCGCGACCGGCGGCGGCCCGCATCCAGGGTCTGCTGGCGCAATTGGACGACGCTCAACTCGATCAGGCCCATGCTCTTGTGGCGGCAAACTTTGGCCGAGCCGTTCACAAGGGGCGTGAAAAGCGCATTGCGCTGATCGGTTTGCGTGGCGCCGGCAAGTCGACGCTGGGCGCGCAGCTTGCCGCGCAGCGGGGCGTGCCTTTCGTCGAACTGAACCGTGAGATCGAGCGCGAGGCCGGCACCAGCATGAACGAGATCCTGCTGTTGCACGGCCAGCCCGGCTATCGCCGCTACGAGCGCCGCGCCCTGTTGCGCATTGCGCAAGACCATGCCGATGGTGTGGTGGTGACCACCGGCGGCAGCCTGGTGAGCGAGCACGAAACCTTCGATTTGCTGCAAAGCCGCTTTTATTGCGTGTGGCTCAAGGCCAACCCCGAAGAGCACATGAGCCGCGTCGTCGCCCAGGGCGACTTGCGGCCCTTTCATACCGCCCACGCCGGCGATGCGCAGGGCTCAATGAGTGAAGCGATGGAAGACATCCGCCGCATCCTGGCCAGCCGCGAGGCGCTGTATGCCCGGGCCGATTCGGTCGTGGACACTGCCGGGCGCTCCGTCAAGCAATCGTTGAAGGACCTGGAACGGTCCTGTTCCATCAGGAGTTAGCGCGCAGCCCTATTGCACTCAAGGCTTCGTGCCTTCCACAGCCGGTGGCTCAGCGTCTGGCTCGGCTGGCGCTTGCCTCCCCATCTCTTCCATCTGCCTGACGATGTCCTGCTCCGATGGCGCCGTCGTGCCTGGTGCGGCTGCGGGGATCGCGGTGTCCAGCAGGTGCGAGGCGCCTGGCCAGGCAAAGACCAGGGCCCCGACGCAAAGCTGCACCAGCACAAACGGCGCGAGGGCGCGCAGCAGGACAGCGGTGCTTACGCGCGGCAGTCCGGAGCGCGATCGCGCCATCAGCACCGCGTAACCCAGGGGCGGCAGCAGGAAGCTCAATTGCAGCACCAGCAGCAACAGCACCGCCGTCTGCTGCGCGTCGCCCAGCCGCAGAATCAACAGCGGCGCGACGATAGGGATCACCACGAAGATCATCTCGAATGCATCGAGCACACACGCACATAGCGCGACCAGCACCAGCACCAGGGCAGCCGTAGCCAGTGGCGGCCAGGGCGATGCGAGCACCAGTTCGGCCAGCCAGCGGTCGGTGCTGAAAACCCGAAAGACCAGGCTGAAGGTGGTGGCGCCGATCAGCAGCGCAAATAGCGCGCCGCTCAAGGCCAGCGTGTCGCGCAATACCTCGCGCCACTGCGCAATGCTCAATGCGCGTGCAGCCAGCGTAGCGCCGGCCAGCAGGCAGCCGCCGGTGGCAGCGGCTTCGACCGCGAAAAGCCGGCCCATGAACACGCCGCCGAGCAGCAAGACGATCGAGATCGTTGCCAGCAACGCGATCGCCGCATCGCTTCGCTTCAGGGGCACGGGCTCGGCCGGCTCCTTCAGCGCACGGTCCTGCAACCAGGCCACCACAGCCCACAGCAGCAGCACGGCCGCGGCCGGCAACAGCGCGGCGTGCAACACATCCTGCGTATTGATGATGCGCTGGCTGCCCAGCACGAAACCGGGCAGGTTGCTGGCTTCAGTGTGGGCCCGCAACATCGCGTCGCCCAGCAGGATCAGCACGAGCGACGGCGGCACCACCACGCCGATCGTCGCGGCCACGCTGATCAAGGTCACCGCCCTCGCCGGCGCCAGTCCCTTCAGGCGCGGTGCCACCAGGCGCGACAGCAGGGCCGAACTCGAGGCCACCGATCCGTTCATGGGGGCGATCAGCGTGCCGACGGCCAGTGCCGCCAGCGGAGAACCTGCACCGATCGGGCGGAACAGGCGAGCCGCCGAGGCGAACAGCGCGTCCGCTACGGCCAGCCGCTGAAGCAGCACCCCGATGAAGACATACAGCGGCATCGCCTGCAACAAGTCATGCTCCAGCAGGTTGACGATGCGCGGCGCGAGCGCGGAAAGGATGCCGCTGTCGAACACGCCGGCTGCGATGCCGAGCACCGCGAAGGCGCTGGCAACGCCGACCAGCAGGGCCCACACCGGCAATTCGGTGGCGATGACCAAGAAGGCCAGCACCAGCAGCATCCACAGACCGGCACTGCCCATCGCTAGCGCGCGTTCCGGCGCAGCAGCGCGACGACTGCATGCGCGAGAACCAACGCGACCATGAACCACAGGGCCAACTTGATCACGAAGTAGCCTGGACTCAGTGTCTCGGCGAATCGTTCGAGGTCCTGCAGCGATTGCCACACGGACGGCGTTGCAGTCCACAGCATGAACACGGCCCAAGGAGCGGTGCACGCCAGCAAAGCCCAGGCCCGCCAGCGGCGCGGCGGTCCGGCATGCTCATCGGGTGGATGGCCGGCAGTCAGGTGGGTGCCATCGTGGCTCGCGGCCGTCACTGCCACCGCCATGTACAGCGCGAACAGGATCTGCGCCGCGTCG
>DATNCB010000077.1:0-2812 GCA_035571715.1 Ramlibacter sp. | reverse complement strand
GCCAAGGTCTGGGACGTCGACTACGACTGGATCAAGGGCCGCTTCGCCAACGTCGGGATGATGAGCAAGCCCGGCATCACGGTGTCGCGCTGGATCGACGGCGTGATGGAAAAGAACGAGCTGATCGATCAGGACCCGAATCTGCGCGGCGTGGTGTTCTGGGGACATGCGCCCAACTCGCAGACGCGCGGCCTGGAGATGAAGCGGGCGATGGACAAGCTGGACCTGCTGGTCGTGGTGGACCCGTATCCGTCGGCCACGGCCGCGATGGCGGCGATGCCCGGCAGGCCCGAGGACCTCAATGCCAACCGCGCCGTTTACCTGCTGCCGGCGGCCACGCAGTTCGAGACCAGTGGCTCGGTCACGGCCTCGAATCGCTCACTGCAATGGCGCGAGAAGGTGATCGAGCCGCTGTGGGAAAGCCGCAGCGACCAGATGATCATGTACCAGCTGGCCGACAAGCTGGGCTTCGGCAAGGAACTGGTCAAAAATTACAAGATGCAGAAAGTCAAAGGCATGGACGAACCCGTGCCCGACGACATCCTGCGCGAGATCAACAAGTCGTGCTGGAGCATCGGCTACACCGGCCAGAGCCCGGAGCGCCTGAAGGCGCATATGAAGAACATGGCGGCGTTCGACGTCAAGACGCTCAAGTGCAAGGGCAATGTGAAGGACGCTGCCACTGGCTATGACCTGACGGGCGACTACTTCGGCCTGCCATGGCCGTGTTATGGCAACCCGGCCCTGAAGCACCCCGGCTCGCCCAACCTGTACGACACGTCCAAGCACGTGATGGATGGCGGTGGCAACTTCCGCGCGAACTTCGGCGTCGAGCGCAACGGCGTCAACCTGCTGGCCGAGGACGGGTCGGCCTCCAAAGGCGCCGACATCCAGACCGGCTACCCCGAATTCGACCACGTGCTGCTCAAGAAGCTGGGCTGGTGGGATGAGCTCACCGACGTGGAGAAGGCCGCGGCCGAGGGCAAGAACTGGAAGACCGATTTGTCGGGCGGCATCATCCGTGTGACGATGAAGAGTCACGGCTGTCATGTATTCGGCAATGCCAAGGCGCGGGCCGTGGTGTGGAATTTCCCGGATGGGATTCCGCAGCATCGCGAGGCGCTGTACAGCACCCGGCCCGACCTGGTCGCCAAGTACCCGACGCACGACGACAAGAACGCCTTCTGGCGGCTGCCCACGCTGTACAAGTCGGTGCAGCAGAAGAACGTCACCGACAAGGTCGCCGAGAAGTACCCGCTGATCCTCACCTCGGGGCGCCTGACCGAGTTCGAGGGCGGCGGCGAGGAAACACGGTCCAACCCCTGGCTGGCCGAGCTGCAGCAGGAAGCGTTCGTCGAAATCAATCCGAAGGCCGCCGCCGCCCGGGGCATCCGCAACGGCGAACGGGTCTGGCTGGTGACGCCGACCGGCGCGCGCCTGAACGTGCAGGCCATGGTCACCGAGCGCGTGGGCCCCGACACCTGCTGGATGCCGTTCCACTTCTCGGGCCGATGGCAGGGCGTGGATATGCTTCCGTACTATCCGAGCGGCGCGGCGCCGGTGGTACGCGGCGAGGCAGTGAACACCGCCACGACCTATGGCTACGACAGCGTCACCATGATGCAAGAAACCAAGACGACGATCTGCAACGTCGAAAGAACATGACCCCCACGCTTTTCACTTCGTGTAATGCGCTGCCCCCCGAGGGGGCCCTGCGCGCTTGGGGCGGCCCGGCGCCGCGCAGAGGAGCCTGACATGGCAAGAATGAAATTTGTGTGTGACGCTGAGCGCTGCATCGAGTGCAACAGCTGCGTGACGGCCTGCAAGAACGAGCACGAAGTACCGTGGGGCGTGAACCGGCGGCGCGTGGTCACCTTGAACGACGGCATTCCCGGGGAGCGCTCGATCTCGGTGGCGTGCATGCACTGTTCGGACGCGCCATGCATGGCTGTGTGCCCGGTCAACTGTTTCTACCGCAGCGACGAAGGCGTGGTGCTGCACGACAAGGACGTCTGCATCGGCTGCGGCTATTGCAGCTATGCCTGCCCATTCGGCGCGCCGCAGTTTCCCGCCTCCGGGCATTTCGGCGTGCGCGGCAAGATGGACAAGTGCACGTTCTGCGCCGGCGGCCCGGAAGCCAACGGCTCGGAGGCCGAGTTCGACAAGTACGGGCGCAACCGCCTGGCCGAAGGCAAGCTGCCGGCTTGCGCCGAAATGTGCTCGACCAAGGCGCTGCTGGGCGGCGACGGCGACGTGATAGCGGACATCTTCCGCAACCGCGTGCTCAAGCGCGGCAAGGGGGCCGAAGTCTGGGGTTGGGGCACGGCTTACGGCTCGAAGCAGGCCGGCCAGCCCGGCGGAGCCAAATCATGAAGCACTTCCTGGTCCTCATCACGGCAGTGGCGGCTTTGGCCGCGTGCACCGAGCAGACCCAGACCATCAACAGCGGCAACCGGCCGGACACTGCAGCGTTCCAGGGCACGGGGACGCCATTCGCGGCCCCGGGCTGGAAACAGGGCGACAAGGTCAGCTGGGAGCAGCAACTGAAGACGCGCACCCAGAACGGGCAGAACGACTATGCCAAGGTCAACTGATTTGGTGGCGGGCGCTCTGCTCGGCCTGGCCGCGCTGGCCTTCAGCGGGGGCGCCGCCGGCCAGGCCGCACAGCAGAGGCAAAGCGCGGGTAGCCAGGCCGCTCCGGCCAGATCCATGGAAGATCTGGTCCCGCCCCAGCAGGGCGGCATCCAGGGCCAGAACATTTTCGACGTCAAGCCCGAGGTCAAGCCGGATGCGAGTTCGGACCCGAACTACA
>DATNCB010000076.1:0-1922 GCA_035571715.1 Ramlibacter sp. | reverse complement strand
GCAACGCGCGACCGAGACTCGCAATCAACGCGAATGCTCGAACGAGCTGTGCCGGAACGAGCTGGCACGGAAGGAACTGGGCTGGAACGCGCTCTCCCCGAACGAGGAACTCGCCCCTGAAGAGCTGGCCCCAAACGAGCTGCTCCCAAACGAGCTGGCGCCGAACGAAGCGATCAGTTCGCGCTGCGACTTGTGTCCGGTCTTGTCCAGGATGGTCATGATCTGGCTTCTGACCGTGTTGACCGATGCTCCGCGAGAGGTCGCGATGGTCTTCGCCGGCAGCCCCTGAAGCAGGCCGGCCAGCACCTCGAGTTCGGCGCGCGTCAGTCCGGCCCCCGACGCCAGCGACTGCGCTGTCGGCTGGACCTCCGCCGCGTTCTCGTCGAAAACGGCCATGATCATTTTCTTGTCGAAAGCGTCGCCCCCGTGCACGACGGAATGCAACGGGACCAGGTGGACCTTCCAGTGCCTGCCGTTCGGAGCCGGTATCAGGATCGTCTGCCCCAGCGCCGTCACATGCGATTGGGACAAGGCCGTTTCCCACGTGGTCTGCAGGTTCGGGTCGGAAAAGCGCACACGCCCGACCACCAGCCGCACCTCAAGCTGCTCGACGAGTTGGCTGAATGCCTCATTGCGCTCGATGCAACGTCCCGCCCGGTCCGTGAACAGGCACGGTATCGGCAGCAGTTTCAGCATTTCCACGGCCGACTTGCTGGCCGGCGCGCTCTGTTCAAGCCTGGCCCTGATCAGCGACGCTTTCTGAAAGTGAGGCAGCAGTTGCCGCACCGCAGCCGCGGCGGATTCATCGAACGGCGGCATATCCGCCGGCCGGAGGGCGGCAATCACGGTGGAGGTGTCGGCGCCGGAATCGAACATGCCTGCTATCGACCAACGCAGACCCAGGGGGACGAAGTAATCCTGATAGAAGCCGCTGTCGGCGACAAACTTCTCATCGAAACTCTCGTGACACCGCAGCACCTCGCCGGGGGGAAGCGAAGGCAGCACCGCGGCGCGTGGGTCCCGTGCGCCCCAGTAGCTGATGTAGTGCCGGCTCGCCTCTTCGAAGACAGCGTCCGTTTCGCTGAACTGCGAATGCACGACCTTGCCGCTGCTTCGCTGCCAGCTGAATGTCTGGGCCGATGTGCCGCCCACGCTTTCAGCGAAGAGATGCAGCGTGTCCGGCGTCTTTTCCGGCTCCGCCGCGCAGGCGTAGATCTGCCCAACCAGGTTCAGGCATTCCTCGGTGATGGGCCGACGGTTGGATGTGCGCACTTGAGTTCTGGTCACAACAAGACGCACTATGTGCTTTATTGATACGTACGGGCAACTGCTGGGGCGTACCTCCCCAAAATTTGGTAGGGGAAAATCCCCCGCCCATAAGCGTTTATGCAGGCTCGGGAGCGCGCACGGCGGGCGCCGGCCATAGCACCGAGGCGATCGCAACCATCATCAGCATCACGGCCGCCCAGTCCTGCCAGTGCAGCACTTCGCCCAGCCACAAGGCGCCGCTGAACACGCCGACCACCGGAATGAACATCACGCTCAGCGTCGAAGCCACCGGCGGCAACGCGCGAGCCAGGTAGAACCAGATCGCGTGCGCGAAGCCGAAGATCAGCACGGCGTTGAACAGGATGGCCGCCCAGACGGTGGCGCTGGGCGCTTGCCAGTCACGGCTTTCGAACAGCAACGAGAGCAGGGCCATGAAGACTGCCGTCAGCGCCGTCATCCAGAACGAGATGGTGAGCGTCGGCAGGTCCATCTTCGTGCGCCGGAGCAACTGCGTTCCGAGCGCCCAGGTGGACGCAGCCACCAGCGCCAGCGCCACGCCCCCCGGGTGGCCGGCCAGCCCGGTGAACTCGTGCCACAGCAGCAATGTCACGCCGAAAGTCGCGGCGCTCACGCCCAGCCAGCCGCGCCGCGAC
>DATNCB010000075.1:0-2925 GCA_035571715.1 Ramlibacter sp. | reverse complement strand
CGCAATCGCGTGCGGCACGCGCGCGCGCTGGAGGGCGAGGAGCTGAGATTCGAAGTCACCGCGACGCGCAAGGACGGCTCGACGTTGCAGATGGAAGTGCGCGGCACGCCCATGATGTACCGCGGCCAGCCGCATGTGCTGTATGCCGCGCGTGACATCACCGAGCGCAATGCCGCCGAACAGCGCCGCGGCGAGCTCGAGCGGCAGCTGCGGCAGGCGCAGAAGATGGAGGCCATCGGCCAGCTCACGGGCGGACTGGCGCACGACTTCAACAACATCCTCACGAGCGTGCTCGGCTATGTGTCCATGGCACAGGAGCGTCCCGCGTCCAGCGATGATCCGGTACTGGCGCGCCAGCTCGGCCAGGCCCGTCTGGCTGCCGAGCGGGCCCGCGACCATGTGGCGCAACTGCTGGCGTTTTCGCGTCCGCGGCGCGGCGAAAGACGCTTGGTGGCGCCGGCGCCCGTGGCTCGCCAGGCGCTGCAGCTGCTGCGCCCGAACCTGCCTTCATCCATCGTGGTCGAATGCGCGGAGATTTACAACGAAAGCGAACCGGCGCTTCCGCCCGTCGTCGCGGACCCGGTGCAGCTCGAGCAGGTGCTGTTCAACCTGTGCCTCAACGCGCGCGACGCGATCGGCGATCATGGGACCATCCGGGTGCGTATCGGCCACTCGGGGGCGGCAGGGCACTGCGCCTCGTGCAGCGCGCGGCTGGACGACAGCAGGTGGGTCTGGGTCGAGGTCGCCGACGACGGCCGCGGCATGACCCAGGAAGTGGTCGAGCGCATGTTCGAGCCCTTCTTCACGACCAAGGAAGTCGGCCGCGGCACCGGCATGGGCCTGGCGATGGTCCACGGCATCGTGCACGACCATGGCGGCCACATCCAGGTCGTGTCCGCACCGGGCCAGGGGTCGGTGTTCCGGGTGCTGTTGCCGGCTGCGGCGCAGGACACGCGGCGAGCCGATGCGCCGGCGGCGCCCGCACCCGCCGCCGTGCGTGCCGGACCGCCGCTGCAGGGGCGGGTGCTGCTGGTCGAGGACGAGTCCATCGTGAGTGATTACATGGTGGACGCGATGACGGGGTGGGGGCTCGAGGTGGTGCTCGAGCGAGACCCGCTCGCCGCGGCCCGGCGGCTGGCCACCAATGATGACGCCTTCGATCTGCTGCTGACCGACCAGACCATGCCCGGTATGACGGGGCTTGCTCTGTCGCGGCATGCCATGCAGCAGCGCCCCGGGCTGCCGGTGCTGCTGTACACCGGCAACGCGTCGGAAATCGCCCAGGAAGAACTCGCCGACTGCGGCGTGAGCGTCCTGCTGCGCAAGCCGATCGACGGCGCCACGCTGCGCCCGTTGCTGCGCGATCTCCTGGGGCATACGAGCGCGATACAAAAAAGCGCCTCGCTGAAATAGCGCGAATACCTGCGCTGCAGACACTGGCGACTTACCGGGGCAGGCGAGCGACGAGCGAAGCCCGCCGCGCCCCCAAGTCGCAACTTCGCTCGAGGAGAAACCCCGTGAACCGTACCATCGCATCCGCTTTGTCCCTCGCCGCCACGACCGCTGCCATCGCCTGCGTCGCCGCCATCGCCTCGGGCAATGCCAATGCCGAAACCCCCACTATCGACAACACGCCGTTCGTCAGCACGCGTACCCGGGCCGAAGTGCAAGCAGAACTCATGAGCCAGCCCGAACTGCTGAGGGCCGCCGCCAGCGAGTGGTCGATGCAATACAACCACGTGCCTCGACTCACGAGCACGTATACAAGTGAGCAAGCGAGGTCCCAATACAAAGCCTCGCGCGACGAAGTCAGGGCGCTGACCTCGGAGGACAGCGGCTCGAGCTATTTCGCGCGCCAGGCGGTCCGGATGAACGACAGCATCGTCATGGCGGGCATGGCGCGTTGACCAGGGGGATCTAGGCCAGCCGCCGCAGCGCACGCCGGTACCACTGCAGATCGACGAAGCGCTCCTGCGCCGGCGGGGTTCCGCCCCACTGTCCCTCCAGTTCGGCGCGGATCGCCAGCACCGTCGCGAAACCCGCCGCGTCGAACGCGACATCGCGCGCGAGTCCGTAACGGGGATCGACCAACGCTGCGTACGTTCCTTCGGCCAAGGGCCGCGAGAGCTCCAGCCGCTGCATCAGAATGACAGTGGCAGGCTCGCGATTTGCCGGGTCCAATGACCATCGCGTGCCCTCGATCCAGGCTGCAAGATAGCGCTCGAGGAGATCCCCGTTGGCCTCGGCCCACGGCCGCATGGCGAACGCGCCCGAGGCCTGGTAGGGTCCGAGCAAGTCCCTTACCTTGCCCAGGCTGCGCAGACCACTCTGCACGGCTTGCAGCGAATACGGCGGGTTCAGTGTCGAAGCGCTGTTGGAACGGTCGGCCCGCATCGCCTCGATGCGCTGGAACGTGCCGCCGACCTGTTTGACCGTGTAGTCGCCCGCCTGCAGGCCCCGGTCCTTCAGGATCTTTTTCGCCTGCAAGGCATAAGCGGTGTTGGGGGCGTCGACGATCAGGGTGCGCCCACGCAGCTGGTCGATCGATGCGATGTCGGGCTGGACGAACAGCTCGTTCATGCTGTTGTCGCCACCGGTGAGGATCACCACGTCCTGGCTCGCGGTCTCTCGCATCGCAACCGCGTTGTCCACGGCGGCATGCGCGACCTCGAAGGCACCGGCGGCCAGGCCGTTGCGCAGTTCGACGGAGTTCTGGGTGAACTGCAGGTCCACGTCCACCCCGCGGCGGGCGAAGAAGCCCTGCTGGCTGCCAACAAAAAGCCCCAGGTTCTGCGCACCGGGGAAGACCTTGACGCGCAGGCGCTCCGTGCGGGGAGGCGCGGCCGATTGCAGTGCACAGGCACCCAGCGCCGCCGCGGCGCCGATAGCCAATACCAGCGAGCGGCGCGGCGCGATCACGTGCAG
>DATNCB010000074.1:0-3484 GCA_035571715.1 Ramlibacter sp. | reverse complement strand
GTGCGCCGCCGTGTACAGGTGTCCGATGTCGTAGCACTCGATCTCGAACCGGGTGCCGTTGCCGGTGCACGATTCGAGGATGTAGGCGATGTCGCGGAAGGTGTTCTTGAAAATGCGTTCGTCCGAATCGGCGAGATAAGGCCGCTCCCAGTCATGCTGGAATTCCTTGTAGCGGCCGAGCATTTCGTAGAGCCCGAAGTTCATTGACCCCATGTTGAGGGACGCCAGTTCAGGCTTGAGCTTCATGGCCGGCTGCAGGCGCTCCTCGGGGCTCATGTTCGGAGCGCCGCCCGTCGTGACGTTGATGACGACGTCCGAGCTTGCCTTGATCCTGGGCAGAATTTGCTCGAACAACTCGGTACTTTGCGTGGGCCTTCCGCTGGATGGATCACGCGCATGCATATGAACGATCGCGGCGCCCGCTTGCGCCGCGCCGATCGCACCGTCGGCGATCTGCTCCGGCGTGATCGGCAGATAAGGCGACATCGAGGGTGTGTGAATCGCTCCCGTGATCGCGCACGTGATGATGACTTTGCCTTGTGCTGCTGCCATGATTTACTCCTTTACCTAAATCGATCGCTGCTTGTCGCCACAGATCGACAGCGCCTGCCCGGAAATGTGCTTGCCGGCATCGCTGGCGAGAAACAGGGCCATGTTCGCGATGTCCTGCGCGCTGACGAAGGTCCTCAGCGAAATCGTGTCCATCAGCGCCTCCTTCTGCTGCGCCGCGCTCACACCCCGCGCCTGCGCTTTGGCGGCGATCACATGCTCGATGCGGTCGCCCTCGACATCGCCAGGCTGGATGCAGTTTACGCGGATGCCGTCGGCCCCCGCCTCCATGGAAAGACTCTTGGTGAATCCGACGACACCCCACTTCGCCGCCGAATACGGCGTGCGCATGGCAAAGCCGAATCGCCCGGCCACCGACGACAGATTGATCACGCTGCCGCCGCGTTCGGGCCCGTTGGCCTTCAACAAGGGCATGGCCAGCCGCGTGCAATAAAACATGCCGTTCAGGTCTACCGCGATGCATCGCTCCCAATCGGCGGGCTGAATGTCTTCGACTTTGGCCGTGGGACCGCCGATTCCGGCGTTGTTCACCAGCACGTCGAGCCCGCCCAGTTCGCGCTTCACATCGGCGAAGAGCCGGTCGACCTGGTCGAAATTCGACACGTCAGCGAGGCTGCGGCTGATGTCCGGCCGTGCACGGCCGGACTGGTCTAGCGCCTCCTGCGAAACATCGCAGATGTGCACCCGCGCGCCGTTGTCCGCGAACGTTTGAGCGATCGCGCGGCCGATGCCGGCGGCGGCGCCGGTCACCAGCACGCGCAATCCCTGTGCCGACGTATTCATGTGATCAAACTCCTTGCGTCAATGTGCCAGCCGGCGTCTAAAGTCCGAGATAAGCATCGCGCAGCAGCTTGTCGTCTTTCACTTGCTCACACGGGCCGGACAGCACGACGCGGCCGCGCTCCAGCACGTATGCGCGGTCCGACAGCGACAACGCCTTGCCTACCGCCTGCTCGACCAGCAGGATCGCCTGGCCCGCGGCCTTGAGCTGGCCCAGCACCGCATAGACCTGTCCCACGATCTGCGGAGCCAGGCCGAGCGAGGGCTCGTCCAGAAGAAGCAATCGCGGCGAACTCATCAGTGCGCGCCCGATGGCGAGCATCTGCGCCTGGCCTCCCGAGAGATTGCCTGCGGCGTCCTTCAGGCGCGGCTCGAGCGCGGGGAACAGCGCGAGCACGCGCGCCAGATTCCCGGTGAACGACGCCTGCGCCCGCGACGGATAAGCTCCCATTTCGAGGTTCTCACGCACGGTCAGCGATGCGAGCATGCCGCGCCCCTCAGGGACATACCCCATGCCGCAATGCGCCGGAACAAAGGCTTTTGCCGCGGTGAGGTCCTGACCGAGAAAGCGCACGCGGCCGGTCCAGACCGGAAGCTGCCGCATCACCGCACGCAAGAGGGTCGATTTGCCGGCTCCGTTCGCGCCGAGCACGCAAACAGTCTCGCCTTCATTGACCGCGAGATCGATGCCGTGGATGACCTCGACGCCCTCGTACCCGGTGCCGATCCCCTGGACTTCAAGCATGGGCCGGCTCCGACGATGGGGGGCTCTCTGCCTCGTCGCCGAGATAGGCCTCGACGACGGCTGGGTCGCGGATCACAGCCTCCGGCTCCCCTTGCGCCACGATTCGCCCGGCGTCCATTACCACGAGATGGTGGCTCAGCCGGCGGATCACATTCATCAAGTGCTCGATCACCAGGAAGCAGACGCCCTGCTTGGCAAGATGTTCGACGGCGCCCTGCACGACCTCGAGCTCGGTCATCGAGAGCCCGGCCATGAGCTCGTCGAGCAACACGAGGCGCGGCTTGAGCATGAGCACCCGGGCGAAATCGAGCAATTTGATATGTCCGGTCGGCAGCTTGCGCGGCGAGACATCCGCCACTTCGGCAAGACCCAGCAGGGCAAGCTTGTCGCGCGCTTCGCGCCGGGCCTCGCCACTTGAAAGGCCGCGGCAGAGGCCGCCCACCATGACACCCTCCACGCAGGTGAGATCCAGGATGGGCGTGGGACGCTGGAACGTGCGGACCAGTCCGGCCCGCGCCCGCTCGGCAGTCGACAGACCGGCCAGATTGCGCCCGCCGAACCGCACGACACCGGTGTTGGGTGCATAGACGCCAGTCAGCACATTGATCAGGGTGCTCTTGCCGGCGCCGTTGGGTCCGATCAATCCCGCGATGCCGTGGTCCTCGGTGGCGAAGGTGACATCGACCAAAGAACGAACGGCGCCAAAGGACTTGGCCACGCCCTCGAGTTCGAGCAGGGCCGTCATGGCTTGCTCGCGGCCAGCGGCCGGTCCTGCGACTTCCGGCGCGCCGACTGCCACAGGCTTTGCGCCATCGCGCACAGGCCGCGGGGGTCGGTCATGACGATGGCGACCACCGAAAAGCCGAGGATCATGACGTCCCAGCCGCCGGCCGCTCCGAGGTAGGCGTTCGCGACCGCATCGATGGTCTCGTAGAAGATCGCTCCGACGATCGGGCCAACGAGAAATCCGGTTCCGCCTACGACTGCGATGAGGGCGATCTTGACCGACAGCGTCAGGCTGGCGAGAAAGTTCGGATCGAGAAAGCCGATAAAGAACACGTAGAACACGCTGCCTACCGAGGTCAGCAGGGCGCTCAGGCAAAAGGCCAGCACCTTCACCCGCGCCACGCGGATACCGGCTGCGGCGGCGGCTTCCTCGCTGCTCTTGATGGCGGCGATGTAGTAGCCGAGCCGGCTGCGTTTGATCATGTCCAGGCACAGCGTCACCGCCGCGAGCAGTGTGAGGGCGATCAGGTAATAGGCCCGAACGTTGGTGAATTGAAGTTTTTCCGGCGCATCCTTGGCAAACGAAATGGCAATGCCACTGGGCCCCCCGGTCAGCTCGTCGTAATGAAGGATGAGCGAAAGAACCACCGCGCCCGCGGAAAG
>DATNCB010000073.1:0-4544 GCA_035571715.1 Ramlibacter sp. | reverse complement strand
CTCGGCGTCGGTGGCGTCCTCGCCGTTGGTGCGAAGGATGAAGCCGCCGGCCGGCTGGCCCACCAGCGCCTGCAGGCGGGCGCGCAGGGCATCGCGCAGCTCCAGCGGAATCTTTTGCGACACACCCACGTGATCGTCCTGCGGCAGGAACACGAGCAGGCGCCCGGCGATGCTGATCTGGGTCGACAGGCGCGCGCCCTTGGTGCCGATCGCATCCTTGATCACCTGCACCACCAGCGACTGGCCTTCGAAGACCTGTTTTTCGATCGGCACCTGGGGCTGGCTGTTGCGCACGAAGCCGGGCGGCTCGCCCTCGGGCTGGCGATGCCAGACGTCGGCCACGTGCAGGAATGCGGCGCGCTCCAGGCCGATATCGATGAATGCCGACTGCATGCCAGGCAGCACGCGTGCGACCTTGCCCAGGTAGACGTTGCCCACCAGGCCGCGCTCGAGCGTGCGTTCCACGTGCAGCTCCTGCACCGCCCCGTTCTCGACAACGGCGACGCGTGTCTCCTGGGGCGACCAGTTGATCAGGATGTCCTGCTGCATAGTCTCAAAATTTGCGGGACGGAGTGGCTAGATATGAAAGCCGAATGCGCGCAGCATCTGCGCTGTCTCGTACATCGGCAAGCCCATGATGCCAGAGTAGCTGCCGCTGATGTGCGAAATATAGGCGGCCACCCTGCCCTGCACCGCGTAGGCGCCGGCTTTGCCCAGAGGTTCGCCGCTTGCCACGTAGCGCCGGATCTGCGCCGGCGTCAGGACGGCGAAGTTCACGCGTGAATCGCTGACGGCTTCGAGGCGTTTGCGCCCGTTTTGCACGGCAACGGCCGTCAACACGCGATGCGTCGCGCCCGATAGCTCGCGCAGCATGCGCGCCGCGTCGCGGCCGTCCGCCGGCTTGCCGTAGATCACCCGCCCCAGTGCCACCGTCGTGTCGGCACACAGCACCGGTGCTGCCGGCAGGCCGCGGCGCTGCAGGCGCTGCATCGCCGCGTCGAGTTTCAGCGCCGTCACGCGGCGCACATAGCGCGCCGGCGCTTCGCCCGGCAGCACGTTTTCGATCGACTCGGTGTCTTCGTGCGCATCGGGCAGCAGCAATTCGTGCCGCACGCCCAGCTGCTCGAGCAGTTGCCTGCGGCGCGGGCTTTGGGAGGCGAGATAGATGAACTCACTCACGGTGATACGGGTGGTTCGCATTGATCGACCACGCGCGGTAGAGCTGCTCGACCAGCAGGACGCGGACCATCGCATGCGGCAAGGTCAGGTCCGACAGGCGGATGAGCTCGTGAGCCGCGCGCTTGAAGCCGGGGTCGAGTCCATCGGGGCCGCCGATGACGAGTGCGACATCGCCGCCCTGCTGCTGCCAGGCCTTGAGCCGGCCGGCCAGCGCCATCGTGGCAAGCGCGGTGCCGTGTTCGTCCAGCGCCACCACGTGCGCGCCCTTGGGAATGGCCGCTTCGATACGCTGGCGCTCGGCTGCGAACAGGCTTTCCAGCGTCGTGGCCGTGCGCGGCGCCGTCTTCACAGCGCGCAACTCCACCCGCAGCTCCGGCGGAAAGCGCTTGGCATAGGTGTCCCAGGCGGTCTGGGCCCAGTCGGGTACCCGCTGGCCCACAGCCACGACGACCAGCTTCATGTCAGCGGTCCGGCGCTAATTTTTCTTGTCCCACTAACGCCTGGGACTCTTGCCGGCAGTCTTTCTGGCCGGGGCCGCTTTGCGGGCTGGCGCTTTTTTCGCAGGCGCCTTGGCCGGTCTCTTGGCCGTATCGGCCTTTTTCGCAGTTGCCTTCTTCTTCGTTGCCGTCTTCGCGGCTGTCGTCTTCACAGTTGCCTTGTTCGCTGTCGGGGCCGGTGCCCTGGTGCCGGTGGCGCCCTTCGGCGCGCTCCTGGCGGGTGCGGCGGGCTTGGGTGCGCCGAATTTCAGCCGCACCGGCTTGTCGCCCCAAATCTCTTCGAGATGATAGTACTGCCGAATCGCCGGTTGCATGATGTGCGCGACAGCAGCTCCGCAGTCCACGATGATCCACTCACCGTTTTCCTCGCCTTCGATGCGTGGTTTGGGAAAGCCGGCGTCGCGCACGGCGTCGCGCACGCTCGACGCCAGCGCCTTGGTTTGCCGGTTCGAAGTGCCCGAGGCGACGATCACGCGCTCGAATAGCGGTGAGAGGTGCTCCGTGTTGAAAACCGTGATGTCCTGGGCCTTGACGTCCTCCAGGCCATCGACGATGGCGCGCTGAAGTCGTTGGGTGTCTTTTCTTGCGGCGGCTTCTTGGGTCATCAGGTAGGTCGGTATAAGCGATGTTGGTCAATATAACTTGCAACGGGCGGCGGGACCAGATGGGCGATGCCCGTTCCGGCCGCCGAACGTTCGCGCACTTCGGTCGCGCTCTCGGGCATGTTCGGCAATTGCAGCAGCCGCACCTGCGCTCGCGCGGGCAACGCCGGCTGCGCTGCTGCGGCACTCGTCTGTGCGGAAGCGCGAGCCGCCATGCAGATCACCGCCAGCTCCAGGATCGCTTCCCATTCGTGCCAGCGTGCCAGCGAAACAGCCTGGTCCTCACCCATCACGAGGAAGAGTTGGGCGGCCGGATGCTCGGCCTTGAGTTCGCGCAGCGTGTCGATGGTGTAGGTGGGCCCCGGCCGATGCAGCTCGCGTTCGTCGATCACCGTGCGCGGCAATTGGCCGAAGGCGAGCCGCGTCATCGCGAGGCGGTGTTCGGTCGCGCTCATGACCCGCGCCTTGTGCCAGGCCTGCCCGGTCGGAAAGATGCGAAGCTGGTCGAGCTGGAGCTGCTCGAGCGCCGCCTGGGCGAGCGCGACATGCGCCACGTGCGGCGGGTCGAACGCTCCTCCGAACACGCCCAGCCGTTGGCTGGCGTTCGGCGCTGCGCTGGTCAAACCCAGTCCCTTCGCACCAGGAACCTGGTGTAGAGGTCGTCCTCGGGCGAGCCCGGCTTGTCCTGGCGCTGGTAGGCCCAACTGGCCAGCGGCGGCATCGACATCAGGATCGACTCGGTACGTCCGCCCGACTGCAAGCCGAAGTGCGTGCCGCGGTCCCACACCAGGTTGAATTCGACGTAGCGGCCGCGCCGGTACAACTGGAAATTGCGCTCACGGTCACCGTACGGCAGGTCCTTGCGGCGTTGCAGGATCGGCATGTAGGCATCCAGGAAACGATCGGCGACCGATCTCATCATCGCGAAGCTGTTCATGAAGCCGCCTTCGGCGAAGTCGTCGAAGAAGATGCCACCGATGCCGCGCTGCTCGCCGCGGTGCTTCAGGCAGAAATACTCGTCGCACCAGGTCTTGAAGCGCGGGTACTTGTCGCTGCCGAACGGGTCGAGCGCGGACTTGCAGACGCTATGGAAATGAACCGCGTCCTCCTCGAAGCCGTAGTAGGGCGTCAGGTCCATGCCGCCGCCGAACCAGATCACCGGATCGCCCTGTTGCGCCGTGGCGGCCAGCATGCGAACGTTCATGTGCACCGTGGGCGCGTACGGATTGCGCGGATGGAACACCAGCGACACGCCCAACGCCTCGAATCCCGAGCCGGCCAGGTCGGGGCGGTGCTGCGTGGCCGAGCCCGGCAAGCGCGGTCCCACGACGTGCGAGAAACCGCAACCGGCGCGCTCGAACACCTTGCCGTCCTCCAGGATCATGGTGACGCCATCGCCCTGCAGGGGTTCGCCCTCGCCCTTCTTCCACTGGTCCTTGACGAACTGGCCGCCGTCCACATCGGCGCAAGCAGCGACGATGCGATTCTGCAGCTGCACCAGGTAGTCGCGTACGGAGTCGACGTCGGTCATGGTTTCACCGCGCGATGGCCGATGTCCCGGCGGTATTGCGCCCCTTCGAAACGGATGCCGTGGGTGATCTCGTAGGCGCGCTGCTGCGCCGCCCTGACGCTGTCGGCCAGCGCCGTCACGCAAAGCACGCGGCCGCCGGAAGTCACGAGAGCGCCGTCCTTCTTGACGGTGCCGGCGTGGAACACCATCGCGTCCTCGGCCTCCTTGGGCAAGCCCGCGATCGCGTCGCCCTTGCGCGGATCGAGCGGATAGCCCGCGGCCGCCATGACCACGCCCAACGCGGTGCGGCGGGACCATTGCAGTTCCACGTGGTCGAGCGCGCCGGAAGTCGCGGCCATCATCACGTCGTAAAGGTCGGACTTCAGCCGCATCATGATGGGCTGGGTCTCGGGGTCTCCCAGCCGGCAGTTGAATTCGAGCGCCTTGGGCCGCCCCTGGGCGTCGATCATCAGTCCGGCATAGAGGAAGCCGGTGTACGGAATGCCGTCGCCTTCCATGCCCCTGATCGTCGGCAGGATGATCTCGCGCATCGCCCGCGCATGGACCGCGGGCGTGACCACCGGAGCGGGCGAATAGGCGCCCATGCCGCCCGTATTGGGGCCCTCGTCGTTGTCCAGCAGGCGTTTGTGGTCCTGCGACGTTGCCAGCGGCGTGACGTTCCTGCCATCGCACAAGATGATGAAACTGGCTTCCTCGCCGTACAGGAATTCCTCGATCACGACCCGCGGAGCGGCC
>DATNCB010000072.1:0-2994 GCA_035571715.1 Ramlibacter sp. | reverse complement strand
GGGATGCCACCTCAGGTAATAGCCCAGGTAGTGCACCTCCACCTGCTTTTTCTCGATCTGGGCCGGATCGGCCGGCAGGTAAGGAAGCAGGTCCTGCTCTTCGAGGCCGAAGTCGTCGTACAGGCTGGCGAGCGAGGTGCCACCCAGGTAGATCTGCGACTTGTCGTTGGATGTGAAGTACGACCAGTCGCGCCGGGAGCTGCTGGTATCGCCGATCGGGTTGCCGTATTCAGCCTCGTTTTCGCCGTACACGACAAACGGGATGTCGTGCAGCAATGCCATCTTCGGAGCCAGCGATTTCTGTCCGAACATGAAGGCCTGGAACGGGTGGAACAGGTTTTCCACCGCGAGCCGAGTCAGGAGCCGGTGCACGCGCCCGTTCGGCGTCATCAGGTAATTGTCGAACCCCGCATGCAGCCATGACTGGAAATTCTTCCAGCCCCATTCGGTGTAGACATGCGGCGCCCAGGTGCAGGTGAGCGGGTGCATGCCGAATCGGGTCTTGAGGACGTGCGATGCGTAAAAGCTGTCCTTGCCGCCCGACCCCGGCAACACGCAGTCGTAGCCCGACTTGCTGCGAAAGCGGTCGCACAGCGCCGCCAGTTGCTCCTCGCGCGCCTTCCAGTCGATGGTGCCGCGCTTCTGCTCGGTGTAGCGGCAGGCGTCGCAGACGCCTTCGTCATCGAACGCGATGGTGGCCTTTTTGCTGGCTTTGGTGTGCTGGTACTCGACGGCCGAGTTGGGCCTCTGGTTCGAAATGACACAGTGCTTGCAGAAATGCACATAGCGAGGCAGGCCGTATTTGACTTCGGCCTCGGCTTGGTTCGCATCAAACGCGGCGAGATCGACCGGTTTCGGATTGGGAATGAGTGGCATTCGGGCTCGAGGTGGAAGGGCGATAAGCGGAATAGCCCGTGAAGGGCGGATTATAGAAATTCGGCCAGCACGTCGACCACGCGTGGCGTGGCGGGCTGCGCGAATTGGGTCATGAGCCTTCGCGGCTGCCTGGTCCAATGATCGAGCGCCTGCTCCAGGCCTTCGAGATGCACCGCCGCATCGGCCACACCGAAACGCGCCAGTGGCATGGCCGGCTCGAACACCGAACCCAGCACCTGGATCAAGCGGGCTCCGCAAAGATGGCCCTCAAGGCCCACCGTGGACGTCAATATGACCACCGTGTCCACGGCATGAAGCAAAGGCGGCAAGGACCACTCCTGGCCGGTCAACACGATCCGCTCATTGGCCGGCAAAAAGGGCGCCGCCTCTCCGGCCCGCGGCCGCACGCACAGGACGGCGTCGCGATTGCGCGCGACCCAGCCGGCGAGCCGCGCCAGCACGCGATCGGGCAATTGCGGATCGCCGGGCGTGCCGTCGAACGGATGGATCGCAGGCTCACTCTGGCTGGGCCAAAGAACCACCCTTTGATCATTCCAGCCATGCCGGCGCCGCAGTTCCAGGCTTTGTTGCGCGTTCGACGGATCTCGCAGCGGGTCGAACGCGGGGTTGCCGGTCACCACCACCTGGTCCGGCGCTCGCCCTGCGGCCAGCAGGAATTCGCGCACGTCTTCGTTCAGGACGCAGACCCGCTCGCCATAATCCGGCGCGCCGATCCAGCGTACCTCGTCCACCGCGAACAGATCGACCATGCAGACACTGGGTATCTGCAATTGCGCAGCCGCCATCACCGCCGCCCGCTCGGCTCTCGGTGAATTCGTGACGACCACAAGATCCGGTTGGACGCGCTGCAGCACGCGCGTCATCGTGCGCACGGGCAGAAAGGCCTGTCGCGCCAGCTGCTGGTACCGGCGCTTCGCTTCGGCGGGGCCAAGATCGCCCTCCAGCTCCGAGTAGCACAGGCCAAGGTATGCTGCACTTTCATCCGGATCTTCCACCGCGCCCATCGCAGCCACCAGTTCGCGCCCGCGAGCCAGCGCTGCTTCGTCGCCCCCACCGGCGAAATCCTTGAATTGCAGCAGCGGCAGGCCGGCGGCGCGCACCACGGGTGCGGCCGTCGTGAGGCCCAGTACCTGCACTTGCGCCAAACCGGCCGATTGCAGTGCCTGCGCGACCGGAACCACCATCCGCACGTGGCCGGAACCATAGCAGACGAACAGAACCTTTTTCATGCCAGAGCCTGCTGCGACCAGAGCGCGAGCGCCGCCAATGCACGCAGCTCGCGCGTGTGGTTCGCAGTGCCCTCGCGGTGGCTGGACAGCATCGCCTCGATCGCTTCCGCGCGGAACAGCCGCCGCAGCAAATCGCTTTGTTGCAGCGTCTGGCGCAGCCAGCCGTGGCTTTCACCGCGAAACCATTCGCCTACCGGAACCGTGAACATCTGCTTCTTGCGGTAGGCAAGATCCGAGCCGATCAGGGGCGTGACCGCCCGCTTGTACCAGTGCTTCTTGTCGCCGCCGTGCAGCTTGGTGCGTCCGCGCGAGCGGAATGCGAATTCCATCATCCGCCAGTCCAGGAACGGCGTGCGCGCTTCGATCGACACCGCCATGCCCATGCGGTCGGGCTTGACCAGGTTATTGCCGGACAGGAGCAACTGCATGTCGAGATAGAGCGCCTGGTTGAGCCGGTCGAAGTGAGCGGCCTCATCGAACCAGGGTTTGGCCGCCGCGTCGAAGCTGTCCAGTCCTTGCAGCCGCGCGGCCACTGACGGCTGGTACAGATCATTCTTGCCCTGCGGCGAGAACAGCGAAATCGAATCGAAATAGCTGCGCTGAAAACCATCACGATTCATCTCGTCGGGCTTGCCCCGGCCAAAAAAGTCCGAGTACTTGTCGTAGCCGGCGAACAGCTCGTCGCCGCCGTCACCGGTGAGCACCACCTTCACGTGCCTTGCCGCGAGTTCGCTCACGCGCAGGGTCGGCATGAATGACGCGTCGCCGTGCGGCTGGTCCAGGTGATAAAGCACCCGGGGCCAGCGATCCAGCATGTTGAGCTCGGCAATCTCGCTGGTGTGCTCGCAGCCGAAGCGGCGCGCGGCCT
>DATNCB010000071.1:0-4019 GCA_035571715.1 Ramlibacter sp. | reverse complement strand
GGTGTATTCGGCCATGCGCGGCAGCGGAATCACCACGTCCTCGTTGATCTTGAAGGCGTTGGTGTGCCGGCTGATGGCCGCCGTGCGCTTGCGGTCCAGCCAGAACTTCTTGCGGGCCTCGGGACTGATCGCCACGAAGCCTTCGCCGCTGCGCGAATTGGCGATGCGCACGACTTCGGAGGTAGCCCGCGCCACGTCGTCCGCGTTGTCGCCGGCGATGTCGCCCACCAGCACCATCTTGGGCAGCACGGCACGCTTGGACTTGGTCGAATAGCCCACCGCCCGCAGGTAGCGGTCGTCCAGGTGCTCCAGTCCGGCCAGCAGCACGCCGGACCTGGACTTCTCGGCAAACATGAAATCCTTGATCTCGACGATGCTGGGCACCGCGTCACGGGCGTTGCCGAAGAATTCCAGGCACACCGTGCGCGTGTGCGGCGGCATGCGGTGCACGACCCAGCGCGCGCTGGTGATGAGGCCGTCGCAGCCTTCCTTCTGGATTCCGGGCAGGCCCGACAGGAACTTGTCGGTCACGTCCTTGCCCAGGCCTTCCTTGCGGAAGGTGCGGCCTGGGATCTCCAGCCGTTCGGTGCGCACCGGCGTCTTGCCGTCGGCCTGGAAATAGCGCAGCTCGAACGTGGCCATCTCGGCGTCGTGGATCTTGCCCAGGTTGTGATCCAGCCGCGTGACCTCCAGCCACTGGGCCTGCGGGGTCACCATCCGCCACGACACCAGGTTGTCCAGGGCGGTGCCCCACAGCACGGCCTTCTTGCCGCCGGCGTTCATGGCGATGTTGCCGCCGATGCACGACGCTTCGGCCGACGTGGGATCGACCGCGAACACATAGCCGGAGCGCTCGGCGGCGTCGGACACCCGCTGCGTCACCACGCCCGCCTCGGTCCAGACCGTCGGCACAGGCTGCGAATGCCCGGGCACGGCGACCAACTCGACCTCGGTCATGGCCTCGAGCTTCTCGGTGTTGATGACGGCGCTCTTCCACGTCAGGGGCACGGCCCCGCCGGTGTATCCGGTGCCGCCGCCGCGCGGGATGATCGTCAGGCCCAGATCGATGCAGCCCTTCACCAGGCCCGCCATCTCGGCCTCGGTGTCGGGCGTGAGCACGACGAACGGATATTCCACGCGCCAGTCGGTCGCGTCGGTGACATGCGATACCCGCGACATGCCGTCGAACTTGATGTTGTCCCTGGCCGTGAATCTGCGCAATGCGCGCTGCGTGCGGCGGCGCAGTTGCGCCATATCGCGAAAGCTCGCGTCGAACGCGCGGACCGCGTGCCCGGCCGCCTTCAGCAGTTCGCCCACCAGGACGTCGCGTTCGGGTTCGCTGTCAGGCGTGCGGCGCTTTTCGACCTCGCTCAGCCGATGGTGCAGGGCATCGACCAGGAGGCCGCGGCGCTTCGGGTCGTCCAGCAGATCGTCCTGCAAATAGGGATTGCGCTGCACCACCCAGATGTCGCCCAGGACCTCGTACAGCATGCGGGCCGAGCGCCCGGTACGGCGCTCCTCGCGCAGTTGGTTGAGCACATTCCAGGCGCGTGACCCCAGCAGCCGGATGACGATTTCGCGATCGGAAAACGACGTGTAGTTGTAGGGGATCTCGCGCAGCCGTGGCGCGTCGCCATCGGCCGCGGCCATGAATTGATTGAGCGTCGTCGGTGCGTTCATCGTGTGGGCAAAAATCAGCCAAAACGATTGCTACACGGCTGAAGAAGGATGTTACCGCAGTGCAGCATTGCCGCCGTCGCCTATGGAAACCCCGCTTGTGAGCCCGCGGTGCTACCGGTCCAATTCGCTGTCACAAAAAGTTTGTAACATCGGGCAGCTAAACAAGGAGATTTCATGAAACTAAAGCTCTCCGCCCTCCTGCTGGCGGCGACGTTCGGTGTGGCCGCGCAGGCGCAAACCGAAATCCAGTGGTGGCATTCGATGACCGCGGTCAACAACGAGTGGGTCATCGACCTGGCCAAGCAATTCAACGACAGCCAGAAGGAATACAAGATTGTCCCGATCTACAAGGGCCAGTACTTTGAGTCCATGCCGGCGGCGATCGCTGCCTACCGCGCCGGCCAGCAACCGCATATCCTCCAGGTGTTCGAAGTGGGCACGGCCACGATGATGGCCAGCAAAGGCGTGACCATCCCGGTCGGCAAGGTGATGCAGGACGCCGGCTACAAGTTCGATCCGTCGGTCTACATCCCGTCGGTCGCGAGCTACTACACGGCGCCGAACGGGCAGATGCTGAGCCTGCCCTTCAACAGCTCCACCACCGTCTTCTACATCAACAAGGATGCCTTCAAGGCGGCCGGGCTCGACACCTCCAAACCGCCGGCAACGTGGCCGGAGGTTGCGCTGGCCGCAGCCAAGCTCAAGTCCAGTGGCCACAAGTGCCCGCTCACGATCGGATGGCAAGGCTGGACACAGCTAGAGAGCTTCTCGACCTGGCACAACGTCGAGATGGCGACCAAAGGCAACGGCCTGAGCGGGCCGGGTGCACGCATCGTCGCCAATTCGCCACTGCATGTGCGCCACATCGAGAACCTGGCCAACATGGCCAAGACCGGCCTGTTCGTCTACAAGGGCCGCGCCAACATTCCCGAGGCCACGTTCGTCTCCGGCGAATGCGCGATGATCACCACGTCGTCCGGCTTCTATGGCAACGTCAAGAAGAACGCCAAGTTCGACTTTGCGGTCACGACCATGCCGTACTACCCCGACGTGCCCGGTGCACCCCAGAACACCGTGATCGGCGGCGCCAGCCTGTGGGTCATGGCTGGCAAGAAGGCCGAGGAGTACAAGGGCGTCGCGAAGTTCTTCGATTTCATTTCGAAGCCCGAAGTGCAGAGCGAAAGCCACAAGCGTACCGGCTACCTGCCCATCACCATGGCGGCCTACAAGCTGACCGAGAAGTCGGGCTTCTACAAGGAGAACCCCGGCACCGACACCGCTGTGAACCAGATGATCCGCAAGGTCACGGACAAGTCGCGCGGCATCCGCCTGGGCAACTACGTGCAGATCCGCAACATCGAGGACGAGGAGTTCGAGCAGGTCTGGAACGGCAAGAAGACCGCCAAGGAGGCGCTGGACTCGATCGTCAAGCGCGGCAATGAGCTGCTGGAGCGCTTCGACAAGGCGAACAAGAGCTGAATGGCCGCGGAAAAGCGCGTCGTCTTCCGTTCGGCATGGCTGCCGTGGGCGCTGCTGGCGCCCCAGGTGGCCGTCATCACCATCTTCTTTTTCTGGCCCGCCGGCCAGGCGCTGGTGCAATCGCTGCAGCGGTCCGATGCGTTCGGCACCTCGGTCGAGTGGGTCGGCCTGGAGAACTTCGTCGATCTCTGGAACGACCCGACCTACCTGGCGTCGTTCTGGACGACCGCGGTGTTCTCGATCCTGGTCGCCACGCTCGGCATCGGGCTGTCGCTCCTGCTTGCCGTGTTCGCCGACCGGGTGATCCACGGCAGCGGGGCCTATCGCACGCTGCTGATCTGGCCCTACGCCGTCGCACCAGCGGTGGCCGGCGTGCTCTGGCTGTTCATGTTCGCTCCCAGCGTGGGCATCGTCTCGTATCTGCTGCGCTACTGGGGCTTCGAGTGGAACAGCCTCCTGAACAGCACGCACGCCATGGCGCTAATCGTGATGGCCGCCGTGTGGAAGCAGATCTCCTACAACTTCCTGTTCTTCCTTGCCGGCCTGCAGAGCATCCCGAAATCCCTCATCGAGGCGGCCGCGATCGACGGCGCGGGGCCGTGGCGCCGGTTCTGGACCGTGCAGTTCCCCCTGCTATCGCCCACGACGTTCTTCCTGCTGGTGATCAACGTCATCTATGCCTTCTTCGACACCTTCGCCATCGTCGACGCTTCCACCCAGGGCGGCCCGGGCAAGGACACCGCCATCCTGGTGTACAAGGTCTACTACGACGGCTTCAAGGCGCTGGACATCGGCGGCTCCGCGGCGCAGTCGGTGGTCCTGATGGCCATCGTCATCGTCCTGACGGTGCTGCAATTCCG
>DATNCB010000070.1:0-3410 GCA_035571715.1 Ramlibacter sp. | reverse complement strand
GAGGATCACCGCCTGGATGCCGATCAGCGACCCGTCGCCGATCGTGCAGCCATGCAGCATCACCTGGTGTCCTACCGTGACGTCGTCGCCGATCGTCAATGGCTTGCCGAGGTCGGCGTGCAGCACCGACAGGTCCTGGATGTTGGTGTTGCGCCCGATGCGGATGGTTTCTGTGTCGCCACGGATCACAACGCCGAACCACACGCTGGCATTGACTGCCAGCTCCACGGTTCCGATCACTTGCGCACTGTCCGCGACCCAGGCACCAGCGCCCAGTTGCGGGGATTTGCCGTCGAGTTCGTAAATCGCCATGAATAGCTGGAGGTAAACCTAGAATTGTAGGTATGGAGCTTCGCCAGCGTGCGCTGCACGTATTCTGCATCGCGGACCCCCAGCACAAAGCGGCTCAGGCGCGCGAACTCTGGAGGGAGGCGGCATCGCTTTCGATAGCGGAGGACGCACCGGGCCCTGCCGGCCAATTGCCGGGCCGTCCCGCGAAACCCGAGCTGATCCATCCGGCGCAGGTGCCGCGGCGCTCGCCGTTCAAGCCCGAAGGCCTGGCCGCCCTGCTGCACGCCATTCTCCATATCGAATTCAACGCCATGAATCTGGCACTCGATGCCGCATGGCGCTTCGACGGCATGCCGGCGGCCTTCCATCTCGATTGGGTGCGTGTGGCCGCCGAAGAGGCCTATCACTTCAGTTTGCTGCGTGAACACTTATTGTCTCTTGGCCATGAGTACGGCGACTTCCCCGCGCACGACAATCTCTGGGCCATGTGCGAGAAGACCAGCGGCGACATCGTCGCGCGCATGGCGTTGGTGCCGCGCACGCTGGAAGCGCGCGGGCTGGACGCGACACCACTGATTCAGGACAAGTTGCGCAAGGTCGGCACGCCCGCCGCGCGCCGGGCGGTGGACATCCTGGACATCCTGCTTGCCGACGAGATCGGCCACGTGGCTATCGGCAATCACTGGTACCAGTGGCTGTGCGAGCGCGAAGGACTCGACCCGGTGGCGCATTACGGCGTGCTGGTCAAGC
Source organism: Ramlibacter sp. (assembly GCA_035571715.1). Taxonomy (GTDB): domain Bacteria; phylum Pseudomonadota; class Gammaproteobacteria; order Burkholderiales; family Burkholderiaceae_C; genus Ramlibacter. The sequence continues at coordinate 2,369 of DATNCB010000070.1, read as the reverse complement.
GCTATCAGGCCCCGCGGCTATATCCGCCGTTCAACGAGGCGGCGCGCAAGCGGGCCGGGTTCAGCGACGAGGAACTGGCGGTGTTGACTTGTCAGCCCCGCGGATGATGCTGCGCATGCAGCTGCTTCAGCCGCTCCCGTGCCACGTGGGTGTAGATCGTGGTGGTAGAAATATCGGCGTGGCCGAGCAGCATCTGCACGGCTCTCAAGTCGGCGCCGTGATTGAGCAGGTGCGTGGCGAAGGCATGGCGCAAGGTGTGGGGTGACAGCGGCGCAGTGATCGCGGCGCCGCGCGCGTGCTTTTTCACGATCATCCAGAACATCACGCGGGTCATCCCCGCTCCCCGCGCGGTGACGAACAAATCCTCTGTTTGCTGCCCGCCCAGGATCACCGGCCGCGCCTCGCGCAGGTAACGCGTGATCCAGTCGCGCGCCACCATCCCGAAGGGCACCAGCCGCTCCTTGTTGCCCTTGCCGAGCACCCGCAGGACGCCCTCGCTCATGCTGACGTTGAAGGTCTTGAGCGAGACCAGCTCGCTCACACGCAGGCCGCTCGCGTACATCAGCTCCAGCATCGTGCGGTCGCGCAGACCCAGGGGAGTGTCCACCAGTGGCGCGTCCAGCAGCGCTTCGACCTGCGCCTCGGTCAAGGTCTTGGGCACGCGCAGCGGCTGTTTGGCCGACTGCAGGCGCAGCGTGGGGTCGGCCGTGATCAGGCGTTCGCGCAGCGCCCACCGGAAGTAGCGCTTGAACACGGTGAGTCGGCGATTCGCCGTGGTCGCCTTGCTTTGAGCATGGCGCGCTGCGAAGTAACCATTGAGGTCGGCCTCGCCGCTGCTATCGAGGGTACGGCCCTGACCCGTGAGCCAGAGCGCATACAGCGACAGGTCGCGCCGGTACGCTGCCAGGGTGTTCCTCGACAGTCCCTCTTCGAGCCACAGGGCGTCGATGAAGGTGTCGATGGAAACATCGCTCATGGCGTGAAGACAGCAAGCTCAATCCAGTTTCAGCTTCGCCGTATCCACCACCTTCTTGTACACCGCGTACTCCGCCTTGATCTGCTCGGCGAACTGCTGCGGCGTATTGCCGACGATCAGCGAGCCGGTGTCTTCGATCCGCCTGCGCACGGCCGGATCCTCCAGCACCTTCCTGGTGGCGGCATAGATCTTGTCCACCACGTCCTTGGGCATGTTCTTGGGCCCCCAGATGCCGTAGTAGGCCATGCGGTTCACCGGCTCCAGCCCAACCTCCTTGAAGGTGGGAACATTGGGCAGCACAGCCAGCCGTTGCGGCGCGGCGACCACGATCGGAACCAATCGGTTGTCCTTGATGAAGGGCAGGGCCGAGGGAAGGTTGTCGAAGATCATCGGCACCTGGCCGGCCACCGTGTCATTCAGGGCAGGCCCTGCGCCGCGGTACGGAATGTGCGTGACGAACGTGCCCGACAAGCTCTTGTACAGCTCCATCTGCAGGTGGCCGATGCCGCCGGTGCCGGACGAGGAAAACGAGTAGCGGCCCGGAGCGCGCTTGAGTTCGGCGACGAAGCTCTTGTAGTCCTTGGCCGGGAAGCTCGGATGCACCGCGATCACGTTGGGCGTGGCTGCGATGTTGATGATGGGCGTGAAGTCCGTCGTGGGGTTGTACTGGATCTTGGGGTTGATCGCCGGATTGGCCGCGGTGGTCGACACCGTCGCCATCCCCAGCGAATATCCATCGGGCGCGGAGCGTGCGGTTTCCAGCGCCCCGATCACGCCGCCGCCGCCCGACTTGTTTTCGACGACGACGGGCTGGCCCAGCGCTCGTCCCAGCGGCTCGGAGATCACGCGGGCGATGATGTCGGTCGTGCCACCGGGCGCGAACGGAACCTGCAGCCTGATGGGTTTGTTCGGATAGCCTTGTGCGAGGGCGGGCCCGACAGCCAGCGCCAGCGCGGCTGTGGACAAGGCAAACCATTGACGGCGTTTCATTGGGGAACTCTCCTGGTTGGTCGGCGAAACCGGCACTGCACACGATCCTATGGGCAGAATGCGCGGCCTCGCGTTGTGGATTACACATACGAGCTTACCCGACCCGAACACTGGCTCTACCGTATCCTCCGGGGCGTGAACTTCGCCCAGCTGCTCCTCCCCGATTTCTCCCTCATCCTGTGCGGATACCTCGTCTGCCGCTACACGGCCCTGAACCGCACAGTCTGGCAGCAGGTCGAAAGCCTGGTCTATTTCTTCCTGTTCCCGGTGCTGCTGTTCCACTCGATCGTGAAAAGTCCGCTCGATCTGGGTGAGACTTCCCGGCTGATTGCCGCGGGACTGCTGATGGGCGTGACCAGCATCGCCCTCGCCTACAGCCTGCCGCACCTGCCCTGGATCGGGC
>DATNCB010000069.1:0-1798 GCA_035571715.1 Ramlibacter sp. | reverse complement strand
AGGGGCGCCTTGGTCCGTCGCGGCACTGACGGTCCAGCGCGCCTGCGCTGAATTCCAGTTCGCAGCGGTGACGCGATGCCCGAACCGGATGTGCCGGTCCATGCCTTCCTCGCGCGCCGTGTCCGTCACGTAGTTGCGAATGTCCGGCCCTGCCGCGAAGGAGGCGTCGCTCTGCCATGGGCGAAAGCTGTAGCCGAGCGTGAACATGTCGGAGTCGGAGCGCACGCCCGGGTAGCGAAACAGGTCCCAGGTCCCGCCGATCGCCTGCCGGCTTTCCAGGATCACGTAACTGAAGCCGGGGCACAGCGTCTGCAGGTAATGGCCGGCGGCGACGCCGGACAGCCCGGCGCCAACGACGATCACGTCGAAGAACGCAACTGCCTCTTGTTCGCTACGCTGTGGCGTGTTCATGCTGCTCGTTCGCGCATTCTCCACGCATCAGCTCATCCGTCGCGCATCGGCTAGCATTTGCGCGGGACAATGAAGATGCACGCACTGGCGAAGAACCGGCTCGAAGGCTTCAGCGATGGCGTGGTGGCCATCATCATCACGATCATGGTGCTGGAGTTGAAGGTGCCGCGCGATGCCTCGGCCCAGGCGCTGCTGCAGCTGACTCCGGTGTTCCTCAGCTATGCGCTGTCGTTCCTGGTGGTGGCCATCATCTGGGTCAACCATCATCATCTGCTGCACACACTGACGCAGGTGAGCGGGCGCATCCTCTGGCTGAACAACCACCTGCTGTTCTGGCTGTCGCTGGTGCCCTTCACCACGGGCTACATGGGCGAGAACCACCTGGCGCCGCTGCCGGTGGCCCTCTATGGCCTGGTGCTGTTCTTCTGCGGCGCGGCATTCGACCTGCTGCGCCGGGCCATCGCCAAGGGCCAGGCGGACGACCCCACGCTGGCGGCCCTGCACCGCAGATCCGACCGCACCAACGCCATCAGCGCCCTTCTCTATCTGGCCTCCGTGCCGCTGGCGTGGGTGTCGGTCTGGCTGTCCATGTTCATCTTTCTGCTGGTGCCGGTGGTGTACTTCATGCCCGGCCGCACGATCGAGAAGCTGGCGGTACAGAACCGTGCCTGAGCGTCGCCTCCGGCTTCGTTCACAACAAAGGAGCATGCTGTGAAAGTCCGTGTTCTTTGCTTCGGTGTTTCGCTCGACGGCTTCGGTGCCGGTCCGATGCAGGATCTGCAGAATCCGCTCGGTGTCGGCGGCCCCGAGGTGTTCCAGTGGTTCTTCAATTCGCGCATGTGGCGCCGGATGCACGGCCTCGAAGGCGGCGAAACCGGGGTCGACAACCAGATGGCGGAACGCGGCTTCGAGGGCGTCGGCGCCTGGATTCTCGGGCGCAACATGTTCGGTCCGGTTCGCGGTCCCTGGCCGGATGAAAGCTGGAAGGGCTGGTGGGGCGATGAGCCGCCATACCACACGCCGGTGTTCGTCCTGACGCATCACCCACGGCAGCCGCTGCGGATGGCGGGCGGCACGGAATTCCGCTTCGTGACGCAGGGCATCCATGCCGCGCTCGAGCAGGCGAGAGCAGCCGCGGGCACGGCAGACGTGCGCATCGGCGGCGGTGTCGCCACCATCCGGCAGTATCTCGAGGCACGCCTCGTCGATGAATTGCACTTTGCCGTCCGGCCGATCTTGCTGGGCGCCGGAGAGCATCTCTGGAGCGGCCTCGACATGCCGAAGTTGGGCTACCAGGTCGCCGAAGTGCTCCCTGGCGAGCGCGCCACTCACGTCATTGTGAGCCGGCGCGATTAGGAATTCGGAAAGCGAAAGCTTCACAGCTTCG
>DATNCB010000068.1:0-2714 GCA_035571715.1 Ramlibacter sp. | reverse complement strand
CGGAAACCGGCCCATTTGCCAGCAGAAGCGCTGCCAGAGGAGTTTCATGCTAGCTCCGTTTAGCTGGAGACGTTCTCATGAAATCACTTAAGGTGCTGATGTGGCCGCTGTCGTTAATCATGCTCGCCGCGCTAGAGTCGTGCGGCGGAAGCGATGACGTGGTTCAAACATTCGAGGCCACTCTAACCGGCGCGCAAGAAACTCCGCCCAACGCGAGTACTGCTACCGGCAAGGGCACGGCGAATTTCGATCCTGCCACCAAAATTCTCACGGCCAACGTCACGACCACGGGCATCGTCGGCAACGCTGCGCACATTCACAGCGGTGCTGTCGGAGTGGCCGGGCCAATAGTATTTCCATTGACGGAAACGCCTGCTGGAGGCGGCATTTGGGGCACGACAACCGCGCCGCTTACCGACGCGCAAGTCGGTTTGCTCAAGTCCGGCGGCTTCTACTTCAATGTCCATAGCGCAGCGTTGCCCAACGGCGAAATTCGCGGACAAATCACGGCGGTTCCGGGCGGTTCCGGGGCTGTAGTTCCGGGTAGCGCTCCGGCTCCTGCTCCGGCACCTGCGCCAGCTCCGGCTCCGGCTCCTGCACCTGCGCCAGCACCTGCACCTGCACCGGCACCTGCTCCAGCTCCAGCTCCAGCTCCTGCTCCAGCTCCTGCTCCTGCTCCTGCTCCAGCGCCAGCTCCGGCTCCTGCCCCCGCTCCCGCTCCGGCTCCGACTGGTGCCGCGCTCTACACTGCCAACTGCTCCGGATGCCATGGACCTCTGGCCACGTCAGCCAAGCTGGGGGCGAGTGCCGTCCGCATCCAGACCGCCATCAACAACAACATTGGCGGCATGAGCTTCTTGTCGCCGTTGACTCCCGTCCAGATCTCGGCGATTGCCACGGCCCTAGGCGGCGCACCCTGACCGTGCCTCATAGCACAGTCGACCCGACTCCTGCCGCGCCTTAACTCTCACGGCGGGGTCGGGCTGGGCATGACCGACATGCCCAATTCCTCTTGTCATAGCTGCGCCGTCACGTCCTCGACGTGTATCACCAGCGCGCCGCGCGCCCACGGAAATTTCGACTTCACCGCATCCGCAAATTCACCCGAACTGACGATCTCGGCGGTGCCGGCGATGAGATAGCCTTGGCCCGGGCCGCGAGTTCCTTGCGCCTTCCTCGAAGCGACCAGTAGTTGAACGCGGTTGTTCTTCTTGAGGTTCTGCTCGGTCTGAAGATAGTGGCCGGCGGGGAAAACAATCGTATCCGCGCCGATGCCCAGGGTGCGCATGTAATCGCCCCAATTGCCGACCACGTGGGGACCGTCATCTCCGGTCGTGATGATGGTCACGAACTCGGTTGCGTCACACACATCGCGGCAGTTGCCCTCGATTTTCGCCATTCAGATTCTCCGGAATATTGGATCGGATCGAAACGTTAGCACAGCAGGTTCCGCTTTCCGACATCACTTGGATGCAGCCGGATTGCGCCACACGCCCACGCCGAGACCGCCGTCGACCAGCAGTGCGTGCGCATTCACGTAGCTGGATTCATGCGACAGCAGGTAGATGCACGCGTAAGCCACTTCCCAGGCCGTGCCCTGGCGGCCGAACGGCACGGCAGTGGCGCGGTTCGGACGATGCCGGGTGGCGTCGCGGCCCATGGGCGTGTCGATCAGGCCGGGCAACACGGCGTTGCAGCGGATCGCCTTGCTCTCGCCCGCGACCGCCACCGAGCGTGCCAGCGAAACCTGCCCGGCCTTCGAAGCCTCGTAAGCCGGATTGCGCGACTGGTTGCGCAACGCCGCCAGCGAAGAAATCAGCACGATCGAGCTGCCGACTTCCATGACCGGCAGCGCAGCCTGGGTGAACAGCATGTGGCTGCGCAGGTTCACCGAAAATTCGTGGTCCCAGCTTTCGGGCGTGAGCTTGTCCAGCGGCCGGCCGTACGAGATGCCCACATTGAGCACCATGGCGTCGAGCCCGCCCATACGCTGCGCGCAGCGCGCCACCAGCGGGGCGATCTCGCCCGCCTGGCTCACGTCCGCGACTTCGGCGAAAGCCTTGCCGCCGTCGGATTCGATCTGCGCGGCGGTCGCCTGCACAGTCTCGGCCGAAATGTCGACGCAGGCGACCTGGGCGCCTTCGCGCGCGGCCAGCAGCGAAATCGCGCGGCCGTTTCCGACGGGGACGTTTTCCCCCGGCGGCGTCGGCCGCTGGCCGGCGCCCACGACCAGCAGCTTTCGGCCGGCAAGGCGGCCGCGGCCCGGGACCAGGCCCAGGCTTTCGGGGAACATGGATTGAAGCGGCTGGACGTCTTGCGGAGCCTGGTTCATTTGATGAGCCTCTTCTTTCATTCGAAGGTGCCGGCAGGTTCGATGTCGACCTCGAAGTTCTCCAGAAAGCGGCTGACCATCATGTAGTAGCCGATGGTGAGCACCAGCTCGGATAGCTGGCGCGGCGGAAAGCGCCGCTTGGCCTCTTCGAACATCGCGTCCGGCGCCTTGACGTGGCGCACCAGCTGGTCGGTGAAAGCGAGCACGAAGCGCTCCTGCTCGTCGAAGGCAGACAGGTCGCCGTCACGCTCGACGATCGCCAGGATCTTGTCGCCGGACAGCCCGACCTTGGACGCGACGCGCCGGTGCTGGTGCACTTCATAGCTCGCGCCGCTGAGCATGCCGACGCGGAGGATCGCGATCTCGCGCAGCCTTGCATCGA
>DATNCB010000067.1:0-2064 GCA_035571715.1 Ramlibacter sp. | reverse complement strand
GTCTATCAGTTCATGCCGCGCTGGCGTGTCGGCCTGCGCACCGAACGGCTCGACCCCGGGACGACCAGCTTCGACGTGAACCCGGCGGTATTCGATTCGGCCGGCTACAAGCCCTACAAGAACACGCTGATGCTGGATTTCAATCCGAGCGAATTCTCGCGGGTGCGCCTGCAACTGGCTCGCGATTACTCGCGCAACGGCTTGCCGGACAACCAACTGTTCCTCCAATACCAGATGAGCCTGGGCGCCCACGGCGCCCACGCCTTCTGACACCCGATTCCGACAGGAGACCTTCATGTTCATACTCAAGACGTTCGCGCTGTCCTTGCTGCTGTCGCTGGCTCTGCTGGCCGCGCCGGCCCATGCCGCGCTGCGTGTGTTTGCCTGCGAACCCGAATGGGCCGCACTGGCGCAAGAGCTCGGCGGCGAGCTCGTGCAGGCAACGTCGGCGACGACGGCTTTGCAGGACCCGCACCAGATCCAGGCCAAGCCGAGCCTGATCGCCGGTGTGCGCAACGCCGATCTGGTGGTGTGCACCGGAGCGGAACTCGAAATCGGCTGGCTGCCGCGGCTGCTACAGCAATCGGGCAATGCCAAGGTGCAACCAGGCCTGCCGGGGAATCTGGCCGCGGCCGACTTCGTGCGCAAACTCGAAGTGCCGACCGTGCTCGACCGCTCGCAAGGCGATGTCCATGCCGCGGGCAATCCGCATATCCAGACCGATCCACGCAACATCGCGGTGGTGGCCTCGGCCCTCGCGGCTCGCCTGCAGCAGCTCGACGCAGCCCATGCGGCGCAGTACGCCCAGCGCCAGGCGAGCTTCGCCCAGCGCTGGCAACAGGCGATGGGCCGCTGGGCCGCCCAGGCCGCGCCGCTGAAAGGTGCCAGCGTGGTGTCGCAGCACAAGGCCTTTGCCTATCTCTACGACTGGCTCGGCCTGAAGGAGATCGCCGTGCTCGAGCCCAAGCCGGGTATCGAGCCGACGCCGTCGCATTTGCAGGAAGTGCTCGCGACGCTGAAGGCGCAGCCTGCCCGCATGGTCATCTACGCGAGCTACCAGGATCCGCGTGCGTCCGAATGGCTAAGCACCAACGCACACATCCCGGCGGTCAAGCTTGCCTTCACCGTCGGAGGCGACGACGCGGCCAAGGATCTCTTCGGCCTGTTCGATGGCACGGTGGCACGCCTCACAGCCGCGGCGGCGCCGAAATGAGCTGGTCCGCACTCGACATCGGCATTCTGGGCCCCGCGTTCATCGCCGGCCTGCTGGTGCTGGCCACGCATGTGCCGCTGGGTGTGCAGGTGCTGCAGCGCGGCATCGTGTTCATCGACCTGGCCATCGCGCAGATCGCCGGCCTTGGCGTGATCTGTGCCGATGCACTGGGGCTGCCGGAAGGCGGCCTCGCGGTCCAGGCTTCGGCCGTCACTGCCGCCTTGCTCGGCGCGGTCTTGCTGACGTGGACCGAAAGACGCGCACCGCAGCGCCAGGAAGCGCTGATCGGCGTGATGTTCATTCTCGCGGCCTGCGCCGGCATCCTGGTCCTCGCGGGCAATCCGCATGGGGGAGAGCATCTGAAGGATCTATTAGTTGGCCAGGTCCTGTGGGTCAACTCGACGCAGTTGCTCTGGCTTGGCGCTGTGACGGCGCTTTTGCTGGCGGCACTGTGGCTCGGCTGGGTCAAGCGGCTCGGGCGCTATGGCTTTTACGGCGTGTTCGCGATTGCCGTTACGGCGTCGGTGCAGGTCGTCGGTGTGTACCTGGTGTTCTCGAGCCTGATCATTCCAGCCCTCGCAATCGGCAAGCACACCGGCAAGGCAGGCCTTGGCGCGGGCTACGGATTGGGTGCGCTGGGGTACGCGTTGGGCCTGGCGCTTTCCGCCTTATTCGACCTGCCGTCCGGCGCGGTGACCGTTTGGGCGCTGGCCGCGTGCGCGCTGCTGGTCGGATTCAACCGCGGCGGTGCCTAGTCGAGAGGAAACCTCATGAAACATACGGAGCTCGATGGCAGCCAGATGCGTACGCTGTCTGCTGATCCACATATGCTGCGCCCCTTTTTGGGAGCG
>DATNCB010000066.1:0-7303 GCA_035571715.1 Ramlibacter sp. | reverse complement strand
GCGTTCGACGGCGTGCTTCTCGGCATAGGTGTCCAGATGGCCGGCGAGCGTGACGACGCCGTTCTTGACCATGACGCCGATGTTCGTGGCGTTGATTGCCGGGTCCCACGTGAGTTCCGCGGCGACGTCGGCCTTTAGTTCAATGTCGGATTTCATTGCCTGTTTCTCCTTCAATACACAGTTTGCGTTCGCAACTTGTGCGTGATTTCAAGTTAGGTGCCAAGTCGAAGTAGCGCTTTGATCTGGAGCAAAGTAGTCCGGTGGCTCTGTGATAAAGATGTTGAGGAAGAGCTCATTGATGTGTTGCTCGTTCCGCAACGCCGCCGAGGCCCATTGATACCTTCTAAATTGCACCCCGGGCATTCACCGGAACCGCTCGATGTCCCGCTGAAGTTGTGGCTGGCGAGACTGGCCAACGGCATCTCGCCGGCGTCCGTGACGCTGGCCTATGCGGACTGGTTCAGCCACTTGCTGTCTTCGCCGTCACGCCAGGCTGACCTGGCAGGCAGCGCAGTGCGCAAGTCCTTGCTCTGGATGCAATATGCCGCCCAAGCATGGCGCGGCGGTTGCCCCTTGTGCGTTGCGCCGGCGGCGAACGACAAGCGATTCGCTCCGGGCGAATGGCACACACCGCCGTTCAACCTGCTGGCTCAGGGTTTCCTGTTGCAGGAGCAGTGGTGGAACGAAGCCACCACAGGCGTGCGCGGCGTATCGAAGCACCACGAGGACGTGGCCGCCTTCACCACACGGCAATGGCTCGACATGTGGTCGCCCTCCAACTTCATCGCCACGAATCCGCAGGTGATCAAGGAGACTGCGGCCCGCGGCGCGGCAAATCTGGCGCAAGGGGCGGTGAACTGGTGGCGCGATGCGGTGGCGGTGTTGACCGATGGCAGGCCGCGCGGCGTGGAGGCGTTCGAGCCGGGCGAGGGTGTTGCGCTGACTCCAGGGAAGGTCGTATACCGCAATGCACTGATCGAGCTGATCCAGTACGAGCCGGCAACGGCCGAGGTCATGGCCGAACCGGTGCTCATCGTTCCATCCTGGATCATGAAGTACTACATTCTGGACCTCACACCGGACGATTCACTGGTGAAGTATCTGGTGGGCAAAGGCCACACTGTCTTCATGATGTCCTGGAAGAATCCGGACAGCGCGGATCGGGACCTCGGCCTGAACGACTACCTGTCCCTCGGTGTGATGAACGCAATCGATGCGGTACGCCGCGTCCGGCCCGGCGTGCGAATCCATGCGGCAGGCTACTGTCTGGGCGGCACCTTGCTCGCGATGGCCGCCGCCGTGCTGGCAGGCGAAACCGGCAACCCGCTCAAGACGGTTTCGCTGCTGGCTGCGGAAGTCGATTTCAACCAGCCCGGGGAATTGGGACTGTTCATCGACGAGAGCCAGATCGCGTTTCTCGAAGGCCTGATGGCGGAGCGCGGCTACCTCGACGGCCGGCAGATGGCCGGTGCTTTCCAGCTTATCAACTCCAAGGACCTGGTGTGGTCCAAGCTCGTGCACGAGTACCTGATGGGCGCGCAGACGCCGATGTCGGCGATGCGCGCCTGGAATGCGGACGCCACACGACTGCCGGCCCGCATGCACAGCGAGTACCTGCGCCAGCTGTACCTGCACAACGATCTGGCGGAAGGACGGTATTGCGTGGACAAGAGCCCCGTTCGGCTGGACGCCATCAAGCAGCCGATGTTCGTTGTCGCCACTGACCGCGACCATGTATCGCCCTGGAACTCCGTGTACAAGATTCATGAATTGACGCATGCCCCAATCAGCTTTGCGCTGAGCTCGGGCGGACACAACGTGGGCATCGTCAGCCCCCCGGCGGGGCCGCTGGCGTTTCCGCAGGCCACTTACCGCTTTGCAGCCAACATGCCGGGCAAAGCTCCGGTCGATCCGCAGGACTGGCTCGATAACGCCGAGCGCAGACAGGGATCGTGGTGGCCAGGCTGGCAGCAATGGCTCGCCAGGCATTCGACCGGGCGCATCAAGGCCCAGCCGGTGGCCGGGCTGGTCGTGGGAGGCAAGGCGCTGGCGGCGCCGGGGACTTTCGTGTTCCAGCGCTGAAGTCCACTCGCCTCACTGCCAGCCGAAGCGGCGAATGTAATACCGCTTCATCAAGGTTGTGAGCACGCAATAGCCGGTCAGAATCGCGGCCAGCCACGGGAAATACATGAGCGGCAGCGCCTGCAACTTGAAGTATTCCGCCAGCGGTCCCATCGGCAGGAAGATCCCCACCGCCATGATGGCCGCCGTCATCACCATCAGTGGCGCCGCCGCGCGGCTCTGGATGAACGGCAGCTTGGGTGTGCGGATCATGTGGACGACCAAAGTCTGCGTGAGCAGCCCCACGACGAACCAGCCCGACTGGAACAGGCTTTGCGTGGCCACGCTGTTGGCGTCGAACACCCACCACATCACGGCAAAGGTCGTGATATCGAACAGCGAGCTGACCGGTCCGAAGAAGATCATGAAGCGCCCGATGTCGGCCGGGTTCCACTTCAGCGGCTTGCTCACCAGCTCGGCATCGACGTTGTCGAACGGGATGCCGGTTTGGGAGACGTCGTAGAGCAGGTTTTGCAGCAACAGCTGCAGCGGCAGCATCGGCAGGAAGGGCAGGAAGGCGCTTGCCACCAGCACCGAAAACACGTTGCCGAAGTTCGAGCTGGCCGTCATGCGGATGTACTTGAGCATGTTGCAGAACGTGGTTCGGCCTTCCACCACGCCGGTGTCGAGCACCACCAGGCTTTTCTCCAGCAGGATGATGTCGGCCGCCTCTTTCGCGATGTCGACCGCCGAGTCGACCGAGATGCCGATGTCGGCCGCACGCAGTGCCGGCGCGTCGTTGATGCCGTCCCCCATGAAGCCGACCACATGCCCGCTGGCGCGCAACGCGTGCACGATGCGGTCCTTGTGCAGCGGCGCGAGCTTGGCGAAGACCTGATGTTGCTGCACCGCCTTGGCGAGCGCCGCGTCGTCCATGCCTTCGACTTGCGCGCCCAGCAGCACTTCACCCACGGACAGCCCGACCTGGCGGCACACCTGGGCGGTGACCAGTTCGTTGTCCCCGGTCAGCACCTTGACGGCCACGCCGTGGGCAGCCAGCGCCTTCAATGCCGGTGCGGCCGATTCCTTGGGCGGGTCCAGGAACGCGATATAGCCGATCAGCGTCAGGCCCGCTTCGTCGGCGATCGAGTAGACGGCCTGGCTGGGCGGCAGTTCCTTCACCGCCACCGCGACCACGCGCAATCCGCTCTCGTTGAATTCACGGGCGACGGGTTGCACCCGCGCCAGCATGGCTGCGTCGAGGGGCACGTCCTGCGGGCCGGCGCTGCCGTCCACGCGCACGCTGGCGCACACCGCCAGCACCTCTTCGAGCGCTCCCTTGCAAATCAGCTGATGGCGTTCGCCGCGCTGCGACACGATCACCGACATGCGCCGGCGCTCGAAGTCGAACGGGATCTCGTCGATCTTGCGATAGTCCTGCTCGAGTTTCAGTTCGGCCGGCAGCTCCACATGTTCGAGCACGGCGCGGTCCAGCAGGTTTTTCAGCCCGGTCTGGTAGTGGCTGTTCAGAAAGGCGAAATTCAGCACGTCGTCCGAAGGCTGGCCGAAAGCGTCCGCATGGCGTGCGAGCGCGATCTTGTCTTGCGTGAGCGTGCCGGTCTTGTCGGTGCACAGGACGTCCATGGCGCCGAAGTTCTGGATGGCGTCCAGACGTTTGACGATCACTTTCTTGCGCGAGAGCAGCACGGCGCCTTTGGCCAGTGTCGAGGTCACGATCATCGGCAGCATCTCGGGCGTCAGCCCCACCGCCACCGAAAGGGCGAACAGGCCGGCCTGCAGCCAGTCGCCTTTGGTGAATCCGTTGACCAGCAGCACGATCGGCACCATCACCAGCGCGAAGCGGATCAGCAGCCAGCTCACGCTGTTGACGCCGGCCTGGAAGGCACTGGGCGTGCTGTCGGTTGCCGTGGCACGCAGCGCCAAGGCGCCGAAGTAGCTCCGGTTTCCAGTGGCCACGACCAGCGCGGTGGCCGAGCCGGAGACCACATTGGTCCCCATGAAGACCAGATTGCTCTGTTCGAGCGGGCCTTGCGCGTCCCCTCGCTGGTCCGCAAACTTCTCCACCGGCGCCGACTCGCCCGTCATCGCGGACTGGGCAACGAACAGATCGCGCGCGGCAAGGACGCGGCAGTCGGCGGGAATCATGTCGCCCGCCGACAGCAGCACCAGATCGCCTGCCACCAGTTTGCGAAGGGGGATTTCGCGATGGGACGGGTGCTGGGTAGCGGCGGCTTGCGCGCCGGAACCGCGCCGGATCACGGTTGCGGTGTTGCTCACCATGGCCTTCAGGCTCTCGGCAGCCCGATGCGAGCGGCCTTCCTGCACGAAGCGGATGATCGTGCTGAAGACAACCATCAAGCCGATGACGACCGTGGCCTTGGCGTCGTGACTGAGGTACGAAAGCACCGCCAGCGCCGTGAGCAGGAGGTTGAAGGGATTGCGGTAGCACTGCCACAAGTGGTGCCACCAGGACAGCGGCATTTCGTGCGCGACTTCGTTGGGGCCATCGCGGGCCAGGCGTGCGGCGGCTTCGCGCGCGCTCAGGCCGTCTGCGTGAGAGTGCAGCCGGGCCAGCGCGGCCGGCACGTCGGCGCGTGCGACCGCCAGCAAAGCTTGTGCGAGCGATGCGGAAGCCTCGGGAGTCGGTCCCCGGCTGGCGAGCGTTGCCACCAGCGCATGGCGATCGAAATGCTTGAGCGCGCGGCGGCGGCGCAGAAATCCGCTGAACCACTGGGTCAGGACGGCTTGCATCGAGGTGGCCCAGCCGCTCGCCTGGTCATCCGAGTTGAGGCGGCGGCGCCGGGCACATTGGTGTTTCGGCGCGAAGGGCTTGTCGTGTCAGGCGGCGAGCGCAGCGCCGTTGCCCTTGAGCAGAGCGCCTTTGGTGGCGGCGAAGAAACTCTCCAGGCCGGGTATGGCCGACTCCATGGTATCGATGATCGAAGCGCTCTCGAGCAAGGCTTCGCTGTCGAGCAGGTGGCTCGCGCATCCCACCATTTCCGTCTGCATTTCCAGCGTCGCCGCAGCCAGTTGCTGCCAGTACTTCAGCATGGCGCAAGCGCCTTCCGTGGCCACAGCCATCTGCTGCCGGCCAAGATCGGCTGCCGCGTTCCAAGCAGGCATGGCGCCGGCGGGTGCCTGGTTAGCCGGCGAGGAGCGGGTCGATATCGATTTCATGATGGGTCCTTTCAGTGACTCGATTGCGCCGCGCGGTTGCGCTCGTGCTCGTGAATTGTTTGGCAGGCGGTGCAGTACGGGGTTGCCGGGAGCGCAGTCAGGCGGAGCAGGTCGATGGCTTTGCCGCATTCCACGCAGCGGCCGTAGGTTCGGTCGTTCAACCGGCGGCGCGCTGCAAGCACCTGCTCGAGTTCGTGTGCCGCCTGCGCGGCCTGGGCCTCGTCCACCACCGCTTCTGCTTCATCGTCGGCCACTTCCTCACGATCGATCACGTGGCGGCCGTCGGCCGCTTCGGCCGCGTCCACCTCATGCTGGAGCTGTTTGCGCAGCTGCGCCATCCGCTCGATGAGGAGCTCGCCGAAATGGAGCGCCATGCTGTTGTCGTATGTTTTCATGAAGGCTGTCCTTTGAGTGATGCGGATCATTCTCGAAATGCGTTTTTCAATCGACATCGGCGCGAAGGCACACACGGATGACGTCCTCACATTTCAATGTAGTGAGCCACCGGGGAATTGCCTCTCGATCTGAGTGACTCTTGAGGCAGCGCAAAGTTGCGAATGCGACGCAGCGAAAGCTCGGATGTGCGCGTTCGCCCATCGAATCGAGAGTTTGCGCTGTATCAAGGTTATTGGTCGAACGCAACCTACTGTTGTTGTTGGTTCACACAGTGTTCTTCATCGAACAGGAGATAGGCCATGGCTGCAATGGACAACATCGAATTCAAGGACGAAGCGCAGGACTTGCGCGAAAGCGACCCGATCGCTTCACTGAAGCGACGGACCTTCATGAAAGGACTGGCCGGCGCGGGGGCGGCGGTCTCCCTGATCAGCAAGAGCGCCTGGGCCGATGGCGACATCGCCTATTGGGCGAAAGACTTACCGAATGACAAGCTGATCGAGATGTTTAACACGATCGTGCGCATCCGTTGGTACGAGCGGACCATGGTCGACAAGATGATCACGGACCCGAAGTTCCGCGGCTACAACCATTTCTATGCGGGCCAGGAAGCTGTGGCCACGGGTGTCTGCGCCGCGCTCGTCAACAAGGGACCCTTCGACCAGGTCGACGTGGTGTACAGCACGCACCGTCCGAGCGGACACGCGATCGCCAAGGGCGTGGACATGAAGAAGATGGCGGCCGAGTTCGACTTCCGCGCGACCGGCCTGAACGGTGGCTACGGAGGCGAGATGCATATCTCCGACCCGTCGGTGGGATTCATGGGCGCGGACGGCATGATCGGTCCCGGCCCGGTGATCGCGACGGGATCGGCCTTCGCATTCCGGGCGAGGGGCAGCAAGCAGGTATCCGTGAATTTCGGCGGAGACGGCACCTACGCCACGCCGCATTTCCATAGCGCGCTGAACAATGCCGCGCTGCTCAAGCTGCCATTCATCTACGTGCTGGAAAACAACCTGTATCACCAGTACGCGCACTATTCGTATTCGTGCCCGATGAAGGACATCGCGGATGCTGCGCGCACGTATCGGATCCCCGGCGTGGTCGTGGATGGCCAGGACGTGTTCCAGGTCTACAACGCGGCGAAGACGGCGGTCGATCGCGCACGCGCCGGCGAAGGGCCGACCCTGATCGAGGCGAAGACCTACCGCTATTACAACCACTGGGGCGCCCCTGGCGCCAAGGCCGGCCAGCTCGGCGCGTTCGGCTACGACCCGCTGGCGATCACCTCGTTCCGCCCGGAACGCGAAGTGCACGAGTGGATGATGCGCGACCCGGTCAACCTCTGCCGCAACACCCTCGTCGCGTGGGGCGTGCTGTCACGCGCCAGGGCCGATGAGATCGAAGCCGCCGCCAAGAAGGAGGCACAGGACGCTTCCGCGTGGGCGGATGCGCAGCCGTTCTGCAAGCCCGAGGACGGTCTCAAGCATGTGTTCGTCGAGGGCTCGGTTCTTGCCCGTCAATTTGGCTGAGGAGAAACAATCATGGCACGCAAAAGCTTTATGTACTCGGTCTACGAGGCGGTGCAGCACGAGATGCGCCAGGACAAGAACATGATCTGGATCTTCGAGCTCACCCCGCCGGTCGC
>DATNCB010000065.1:0-1063 GCA_035571715.1 Ramlibacter sp. | reverse complement strand
GCTGGTCAGGCCGTTGACCTTGTCGCCCAGCGACTGGCCGATCGGCGGCCAGATGAAGCCGGCCCCGCCACCGACCACGAGCACGCGGCTGTTCGCGCTGCGCAATGCAGTCAGGATGAGGCTGGCATCGGAGATGTAGGAAACCGGAAACAGGACTTGAGCACCCGACTGCTGGATCTTGGACACCAGCGGGCTGGCGTCCGCGATCTCGGCCGGGTAGGCCGACTTGAGCACGATCTCGAGCCCGGCCTTCTGGGCCAGCTGCTCGATGCCCTTCTCGGTTGCGATGCCGTACGGGTTATTGACATAGAGAATCGCCGCCTTGGTGATCCCCATCTTGTATTTCTCGTTGAGGAACTTCAGGAACTCGACCTGCTGATTGCCGAACGCCGATCCCTTGGGCGCGATCTGGAACAGGAAGCCGCCATTGGCGGGCGTCACGAGGGTGTCGCTGATGGCCGAGGTGATGACCGGGACATGATGCTTGACGAACGCCGGCAGCGCCGCCGTGGTGAGGGGGGAGAGGGCCAGGCCGTAGGCGCCGGCCAGCTTGTTCTGGCTCAAGACGCGTTCGCTGGTGTTGATCGCGCCTTGCGGATCGTTGGTTGCATCCGCCACGATCAAATTGAGCTTGGCTCCGCCCAGCGACTTGATGCCGCCGGCGTCGTTGATGTCGGCGACCGCGAGCTTGGCGGCATTGACGGCTTGTTCGCCCACGCTCGCGTTGGCGCCGGAGAGCGGCACGATGATCGCGATGTCGACCGGATCGGCGGCGTACGCAGGAGCGCCCAAGGCGAATCCCACGAGTGCGGCGCCGGCCAGCGCCCACAACGAAAAGTGGCGTTTATTCATGATGTTGTCTCCAGAAATGTCGGGTTTTCGTCTCTCGTGCGGGACGCATTTTTATTTTCCGTCCGGGAATTTACCATCAATGTTTCAAACGCACAACTGTGATCACAGTTAAGATCTGCGATCTCAGTCCCAACGCCCGATGCCAGCCCGTCCCACGCCCGATCCGATCCGCACGACGCTGCGCGACCGCGCTTATGAGGGCCTGCGCGAC
>DATNCB010000064.1:0-8516 GCA_035571715.1 Ramlibacter sp. | reverse complement strand
CAAGCGCTTCACCGCGCGCGCCAAAGGCCGCGGCAATCGCATCGTCAAGCCCACGTGCCACGTGTACGTGACGGTCGGCAACTAAAGGCTTCAGGACACCATGGGACAAAAAATCCATCCTACCGGCTTCCGTCTTTCGGTCAGCCGCAACTGGGCCAGCCGCTGGTACGCCAGCAACCGTGACTTCGCCGGCATGCTGGCCGAAGACATCAAGGTGCGCGAGTACCTCAAGGCCAAGCTGAAGAACGCCGCGGTCTCGCGCATCCTGATCGAGCGCCCCGCCAAGAACGCCCGCATCACGATCTACTCGGCGCGTCCGGGCGTGGTGATCGGCAAGAAGGGCGAGGACATCGAGAACCTCAAGAAGGAACTGGCCAAGCGCCTGGGCGTGCCGGTCGCGGTGAACATCGAGGAAGTGCGCAAGCCCGAAATCGATGCCCAGCTGATCGCCGACTCCATCACCCAGCAGCTCGAAAAGCGGATCATGTTCCGCCGCGCCATGAAGCGCGCGATGCAGAACGCGATGCGCCTGGGCGCCCAGGGCATCAAGATCATGTCCGCCGGCCGCCTGAACGGCATCGAAATCGCGCGTACCGAGTGGTACCGCGAAGGCCGCGTGCCGCTGCATACGCTGCGCGCGGACATCGACTATGGTTTTTCCGAAGCCAAGACCACCTACGGCGTCATCGGCGTCAAGGTCTGGGTCTACAAGGGCGACACGCTCGGCCGCAATGATTTGCCGGCGATCGTCGAGCCCCGCGCCGAGGAAGAGCGCCGTCCGCGCGGGCCGCGCCGGGATGGCCGCCCGGGCGACCGCCCGGCGGGCGACCGCCGCGGTCCCCCGCCGCGCCGTACCGCGGCTGGTGCGGGCAACGTTGCGCCGGCTGATGGCAGCGACAAGCCCGCCGAAGCAACCCCAGGTGCCGAAGCACCGAAAACTACCGTTAAGCGCGTCCGCAAAGCCGCCGCGCCAGCCACCCCGGCGGCTGACGGTAAAGGAGAGTAAACATGCTGCAACCCGCTCGCCGCAAATACCGCAAAGAGCAGAAGGGCCGTAACACCGGCATCGCCACCCGGGGCAACTCGGTGGCATTCGGTGACTTCGGTCTGAAGTGCACGGACCGGGGCCGCCTGACGGCCCGCCAGATCGAAGCCGCGCGCCGCGCGATTTCCCGCCACGTCAAGCGCGGCGGCCGCATCTGGATCCGTGTGTTCCCCGACAAGCCGATCTCCCACAAGCCCGCTGAAGTGCGGATGGGCAACGGCAAGGGCAACCCCGAGTATTACGTGGCCGAAATCCAGCCGGGCAAAGTGGTGTTCGAGATCGTCGGCGTGACCGAAGAACTCGCACGCGAGGCGTTCCGCCTGGCTGCGGCCAAGCTGCCGCTGCGCACCGCCTTCGTCAGCCGCATGATCGGCGCGTAATTCAGGAGTACCTAGAGAAATGAAAACCGCTGAACTGCGCCAGAAAGACGTTGCCGCGCTGCAAAACGAGGTCAAGGAGCTGCAGAAAGCTCACTTCGGCCTGCGCATGCAGAAAGCCACGCAACAGCTGAACAACACCGGCACGCTGCGCGTCACGCGCCGTGACATCGCTCGGGCCAAGACCATCCTGGCCCAAAAGCGGGCCGAAGAGCCGGCGAAAAGCCCGGCCACCAAGTAAGGACAGCGACCATGACGGAAACCAAGACATCCCTCAAGCGCACCCTGATTGGCAAGGTGGTGAGCGACAAACGCGCCAAGACCGTGACGGTCCTGGTCGAGCGCCGCGTCAAGCACGAGCTCTACGGCAAGATCGTGGCCAAGTCGAGCAAGTACCACGCTCATGACGAGAAGGGCGAATTCCACACCGGCGACGTCATCGAGATCACCGAAAGCCGGCCGATATCGAAGACCAAGAACTGGGTCGCGACCCGACTGGTCGAAAAGGCTGTCGAGGTCTGACCCGAGCTCTGCAAGCCCAACGAAAACGGCCCACAATGTGGGTCGTTTTTATTTTTGGGAGCTCAAATGATCAAGGTTGGAGACTCGCTGCCGGACGTCACCTTGCAGGAATATTCGGAAGTCGAGGGCGAAGGTTGCAGCATCGGGCCGAATCCGGTCAAAGTCGGGCAGGCCACGGCGGGCAAGACCATCGCCCTGTTCGGGCTGCCGGGCGCTTTCACCCCGACCTGCTCGGCCAAGCATGTCCCAGGTTTCGTACAAAAGGCCGATGAGTTCAAGAAGGCCGGTGTCGATGAGATCTGGTGTGTGAGTGTCAACGACGCCTACGTGATGGGCGCATGGGCGCGCGACCAGAAGACCAATGGAAGGGTGCGCATGCTGGGCGACGGCAGCGCCGAATTCGCCAAGGCCACGGGCCTCACCGTCGATCGCACAGCCGCCGGCATGGGCATACGCAGCGCCCGTTATTCGATGCTGGTGAAGGACGGCAAAGTGGCGGCTTTGAATATCGAGGCGCCCGGCAAGTTCGAGGTGAGCGACGCGGGGACGCTGCTGGCGCAAGCGAAGTCCGTCTAGGCAGTTGGGGTCAGAGCACAACTTCGTTGAGGACTTTGTCGCTCCGTCTGCGTTACTGTTCTGAATTCGTGATCTGACCCGCAAGGTCTAGAGATTCGCCTTCAAATAATGCGCCCCCGGAATCGGGTTGTGATAGTAGGGCGGTATTTCCTCGAAGCCCAGCTCCCCGTAGAGGGCCCGGGCCGCTTCCATTTCATCGAGCGTGTCCAGCAGTACGCAGGCGTAGCCGCCACCACGCGCCGCATCCAGGGCCGCCTCGGCCAACTGCCGCCCCAGGCCGAAGCCGCGAAAGACCTTGCGCACGTACAGGCGCTTCATCTCCGAGGCGTTCGGGTAATCCGCGTTATCAAGGGCACGCAAGGCGCAGCAGCCAGCCACTTCGCCGTCGACCGTCGCGAGCATCAGCGCCCCGCGCGGTGCGGCATAGTCGCCCGGCAGGCTCGCCAGTTCCTGATCGAAATTCTGAAAGCAAAGGTCGACGCCCAGGGCGCGCGCGTATTCGACAAATAGCTCGCGCACGGCGTTCAGCTCTTCGGCGGTGCTGGGCGTCACCAGCCGGATCAGCGGTATCTGTTGCGCTCTCACGCGTGTGCTGTTGCCATGACGGCGTTCGAGTTTAGCCCTTTGGGTGCGGCCTTGCACGACAGGCGCAAGCTGCCTACTTGGCTTCGTTGGGCAGCGGCGCCAGGGAGCGCAGGTAGGCTATCAGGGCGCCAAGGTCGGGCGGGGTGAGTTTGCTGGTTGTGTTGGTGACCACCTCGCCCATGGCCGCGGCGGTTACGTCACCGTCGGGCGAAAGGCCGGAGAGCAGGAACTCCTTCAAGTCAACGTCGTTCCATTTCTTCAGGCCGGTTGGCGTGAGGTTGGCGACGTCCTTGCCCTCCGGGCCTTTGCCACCGGCCAAGGCCCGGCCCGACTTCGGGCCGCCTATGAAGTTTCGCGGCGTGTGGCACTCGCCGCAGTGGCCCAGGGCCTGCACCAGATAAGCGCCCCGGTTGACGAAGGTGCTGGCCTGCGGAATGGGAGTAAACGCCCCTGGGCTGAAAAACAGCCATTTCCAAACCGACACCGCAAAGCGATAACCGAAGGGAAAATGCAGATCGTGCTGCTGACTGGGCTTGCTGCTGGGTGGCAGGGTACGCAGGTAGGCCCACAGGTCGTGCAGGTCCGCATCCGATATTTTGGTAAATGACGGGTAGGGAAAGGCCGGAAAGTAGTTGCTTCCGTCGGGCCGCTCCCCGTATCGCATGGCGCGGATGAACTGTGCTTCGGTCCAAGCTCCTATTCCAGCCTTCCGGTCAGGCGTGATGTTGGGGCCGTAAAAGGTGCCAAAAGGGGTCTTGAGAACACGCCCACCCGCGAATGGCACTGCATCCTTCTTATCGGCAGTGTGGCAGCCCAGGCAACCACCGGCTTGCACCAGATAGGCTCCGCGCTGCACGTCATTCGCAATGGTCTTGCCCGCGGGCTGTGCAAAGGCCTGCCCGTACAGTACGAATAGCGCAATGGCCAAGACCGCCTTCTGCAACCTATGCAAGCTCTCGATCCCCACCTGGCCGGTGTGAAATTACAAAAGGCATTTGTACTGAATGCGCTTACGTCACGACAGTGGCAAGCGGTTCAGATGCTATTTCGGTTTGACGCGGAAGTCATCGTGGCAAGCGCCACAGGCCTTGCCCACTGCGGCGATGGCTGCCTTTGTGTCGGCTTCATTTCCGCCTTTTGACACAGTCGCCAATTTGCCGATTTCAGTCTGGAGATTATCAGCGGCTTGTTTGAACTTGGCGGTGTTCGAGAAAACCTCGGGCAAGGCGTTGCTCTTCTCGCCGGAGGTGCTGGGGTCGAATCCATCCCATGGCATTTTGGAAATTACTTCAAGGTATCCGGCATTGCGCGACACCACCGCTGCGTCATAGGGCGCACGGCCAGCCGCCATGCCGCCCAAGGGCCCGAAATACTTGCCCTGCAGCGTCATGGCTGCTTGCCGCTGCTTGACCAGCACGTCGGGTTTGGTCTGTGCGAAGGCATTGGCTGCGAGCAAACTGCTAAACGAAATGACGAGGCAGGGAACGAAGAATTTCTTTTTCATAGATGCCTTTTGCTTGGTTCGTTGATAGGATATTGGACCGCTATGGCGCCTTTCGCCACCGATTCAATATAGCAGTTCGCCTGGATTCTTGCAGGCGTCCGCACAGCGGCGAAATGCGGGGCCGCAGCGGGCTCGGGTGGCTAGATCACGCCGCTCGTCTTCAGCTGCGCCAGACGCTCGTCGGAGCAATCCAGCAGTTCCCGCAGCACTTCGTCGGTGTGCTGGCCGAGCAACGGCGGCGGCAGATCCTGGCGCACCGGCGTTGCACTCAGCTTGATCGGGCTGGCCACCAGATGCAACGCAGGCTGGAGCGGGTGCTCCCACTGCGTGACCATGCCGCGCTCGTTCACTTGCGGGTCGGCAAACACTTCTGCCAGGTTGTTGATCGCGCCGCACGGCACCTTGGCCGCTTCCAGCGCCGCCAGCCAGTCGCTCTTGCCACGGCTTTGCATGATCGGCTCCAGCATCGGAACCAGCACGGCGCGGTTGCGCACCCGGTCCTGGTTCTTGGCGAAGCGCGGATCCACCGCCAGCTCCGGACGGCCTGCTATCTCGCAGAATCTCGCGTACTGGCTGTCGTTGCCCACCGCCAGGATGAGGTGCTCCTTGCTCCCATCGGCGGCTGGTGCCACTTCGAACACCTGGTACGGGACGATGTTCTGGTGCGCATTGCCGGCGCGGCCAGGAGCCTTGCCGCTGACTAGGTAGTTGGCGCCCAGGTTGGCCAGCATCGCTACCTGCGTGTCGAGCAACGCCATGTCGACGTACTGGCCTTCGCCGGTGCGTTCGGCATGCCGCAGCGCTGCCAGGATCGCCACCGTGGCATACATGCCGGTAAACAGGTCGGCTACGGCGACGCCGACTTTCTGCGGACCCGCTGCCACGGATCGCCCGTCGGCATCCAAGAGGCCGTCGCGTTCGCCGGTCACGCTCATCAGCCCGCCCATGCCCTGGATCGCATAGTCGTAGCCCGCGCGTTCACGGTACGGACCGGTCTGTCCGAACCCCGTCACGCTGCAGTAGACCAGCCGCGGATTCAGGGGTTTCAAGGCCGCATAGTCCAAGCCGTAGCGCGCCATGTCCCCGACCTTGAAGTTTTCGATGAAGACGTCGCATCCCTTCACCAGCTCGCGGACCAGCGCCTGGCCGGCCGGCTTGGAGATATCGCAGGTGACCGAGCGCTTGTTGCGATTGGTGCCCAGGTAGTAGGCCGCTTCCGCTGTGTCGTTTCCGGCCGGGTCCTTGAGGAAAGGCGGCCCCCAGCTGCGGGTGTCGTCGCCGCTGCCGGGCCGCTCGATCTTGATCACGTCGGCGCCCAGGTCGGCCAGCGTCTGCGTGCACCAGGGCCCGGCCAGCACGCGCGAGAGGTCGAGAACACGTATCCCGGCTAATGAAGTCATGGAACAGGATTGTCGGGCAATTGCACCGCCTTACGCATAATCGCCTAATGCTTGCCGACGAGTTCGAATGACCCTGCTTGCGCGTCGAAGCGCGATGGCGGTGTTTCTGGCATTCGCATTTGCGTACTTCTTCTCGGCGCTGCTGCGTGCCATCACCGCCACGCTCTCGCCCACCCTGACCCGCGAATTCGCGCTCAACGCGCAGGAGCTGGGGCTGCTGGCCGGCGGCTACTTCTTTGGCTTCGCGGCGACCCAGCTGCCGCTGGGCACCTGGCTGGACCGCCACGGGCCCAAGCGCGTGATCCTCATTTTCCTGCTGGTGGCAGTCGCCGGCTGCGTCGCGTTCTCGTTCGCGACCAGCTTCACCGGGCTGCTGGCGGCACGCGTGCTCTGCGGGGCGGGCGTGAGCGCCTGTCTCATGGCGCCGCTCACCGGCTTTCGGCGCTGGCTCACGCCCATTGCGCAGCTGCGGGCCAATTCGTGGATGCTGATGACAGGTTCCTTTGGCATGGTCGCATCCACGCTGCCGGTACAGTGGCTGGTGCCTGTCATGGGTTGGCGCCCGCTGTTCTGGATCTTGGCGCTGGCGGTGGGTGTGGCGATGGCCCTGATTGCCTGGAAAGTGCCGCATTGGGATTTGGAACCGGGCGCAGCGGGCGGGCGGCCCGGCAGCTATGCCCAGGTGTGGCGACATCCTTATTTCCGCCGCATGAGCGCGATCGGTTTTTTCAACTACGGCGGCATGATCTCGATCCAGACCTTGTGGGCCGGCCCATGGATGGTACGGGTGAGCGGCGATGCCCCATTGGAGGCAGCCACCGGCCTGTTCGCGATCAACCTGAGCATGCTGGGCACCTTCTGGAGCTGGGGCATGCTCAATCCCTGGCTCGCGCGCAAGGGCCTGACCACGGAGCGCCTGATCGCCCGGGGCGTGCCCCTGAGCCTGGTGGTGCTCGCTGCAATAATCGCAGCTGGACCGGCGGCGGGAGCCGCTGCCTGGGCGCTCTTCTGCATGACTTCCACCTTCATATCGCTGGCCCAGCCGGCGGTTGCGATGGCCTTCCCGCCGGCGCTCGCCGGCCGGGCGCTGTCGGCCTATAACCTCGTTGTGTTTGCCGGCATTTTCGTGGTGCAGTGGGGAATCGGACTGCTCATCGATGCTTTTACTGCGGCCGGGCTGAATGAAGTGTCGTGTTTTAGGCTTGCGATGGCCGTGTTCCTTGTCTGCTGCGTTATCTCCTACGGGTACTTCGTGCTTGCAAAGGATAATTCCCGGCAATGAACGCGATTCTGATCATCGCTCACGCGCCTCTGGCACATGCGCTGCGGCAGTGCGCGCTGCATATCTTTCCCGACTGCGGGCCCGAACTCGGGGCGATCGACGTGCAGCCCAACCTGCCGCCGGAGGAGACGCTGGCCACGGCGCGGATCGCGATGGAACAGCTCACCCGGGCCGCGCAGATCAAGGGAGTGCTGGTGCTCACTGACATCTTCGGCGCCACCCCGAGCAACGTGGCGCAGAAGCTGGTCGACGGCGTCAAGTCGCGGCTGATCACCGGCGTGAACCTTCCCATGCTGCTGCGCAGCGTGAGCTATCGCAACGAACCGCTGGAGGCCCTGGTGTCGCGCGCCGTGGTCGGCGGGACGCAGGGCGTCATGCAGGTGGCGATCTCCGCGCCGCAGAACCAGGCGCGACGAAACAATGATCCGGACAACTACGACGATCAACAATAAGCTGGGCCTTCACGCCCGCGCTTCGGCCAAGCTGACCAAGCTGGCCGGCGGTTTTCCCTGCGAGGTCTGGGTCAGTAGGGGCGAGCGCCGCGTCAATGCCAAGAGCATCATGGGCGTGATGATGCTGGCGGCCGGCATCGGCAGCGAGGTAACCGTCGAGACCAGTGGCGAACGCGAGCAGGAGGCCATGGACGCTTTGCTGGCGCTGATCGCCGACAAGTTTGGAGAAGGGGAATGAAAACATGACCTTCTCCATCCACGGCCTGCCCGTCGCCCGCGGCATCGCGATCGGGCGTGCCGTGCTGATGGCGTCCAGCCGGGTCGACGTTGCGCACTACTTCATCCAGCCGGGGCAGGTCGAGGAGGAGGTCGCGCGGGTGCGGGCCGGACGCAACGCCGTGGTGGACGAGATCCATCGGCTGCAGCAGACCATCGCGCTAATGGGCCCCAAGGAGGCGCCGCACGAGCTGACGGCTTTGCTCGATGTCCATCTGATGCTGTTGCAGGATGAGGAGCTGATCAGCGGCGTGAAGCACTGGATCAGCGAGCGGCTCTACAACGCCGAATGGGCGTTGACGACGCAGCTCGAGGTCCTGTCGCGGCAGTTCGATGACATGGAGGACGACTACCTGCGCGGGCGCAAGGCCGACCTCGAACAGGTGGCCGAACGGATCCTGCGCTACATGAAAGGCGTGCCTTCGCCAACGACGGGACCAGGCGCCGGGCGCCGCAAGACGCAGCAGGACCTGTTGCTGGACGACAGCATAGACGTG
>DATNCB010000063.1:0-1955 GCA_035571715.1 Ramlibacter sp. | reverse complement strand
GGATGGCGCCGAGCGTCATCCTGGATGCAGCCCTGGAAGACCGTGCGCCAGCGGCCGACGCCGCCGTCACGCTGGAGCCGGGACACGGGCCGGGCGGAGAGATCAATTTCGGCACGGCCGAGGCCAACGACAACGAGCGGCTGACACTCGAGCAGGCCGAAGTGCGCGCCATGCGGCCGGAAGACGTGCGCGAGATCGTGCGCATCGACCACAGCAACACCGGCCGGGACAGCGGCAACTACATCACCGCGCTGCTGGCTGAAGCGACGGACGACTCGGCGCTGCGGGTGTCGCTCGCTGCACGGCTCGATGGCGCGATCGTGGGCTTCGTCATGGCGCGCGCCGACCTGGGCGACTTCGGCCGCACCGAGCCGGTGGCCGTGGTCGACACGATCGGCGTCGATCCCGAATACGCGCATCGCGGTATCGGCCACTTGCTGCTGGAGAACTTGTTCGCCAACCTTTCCGCGCTGCAGGTGGAACGCGTCGAAACCGTCGTGAAAACCGGCGACCAGACGCTGCTGGGATTTTTCCAGAGCGCCGGCTTCGCGCCGTCGCAGCAGCTTTCGTTCGTGCGCCCGATCCCGGCAGCGGCCTGACGCACTCGGGCCGGATCTCCTGGCCCACGTCGCAGCCGATATGCTTGCCGGCATCGGGTTTAACCTATCCGATGCAGCCATGGAAGCGGCGAAACTCATGGTAAGTGTGCTTACCGTTACCCATCCATAACTTTATCGGAGTCAACAGCATGAGTGTGAACAAGCAACTGGTTGCCATGACCCTGGCTGCCGTCCTTGCGGGCAGCGCATGGGCGGCCGACCCCGTCAAGATCGGCCTTGTGCTGCCGATGTCGGGACCGTTCGCGGCGTATGGCAAGCAGATCGAGCACGGCGTGAAGCTCTATCTGGCAACCAAGGGCGACACCTTCGGCGGCCGCAAGGTCGAGCTCATCGTGAAGGACGACAGCCCGGGCACTTCGGGCGACGTGAGCAAACGCCTGGCGCAGGAGCTGGTTGTGAAGGACAAGGTCGACATCCTCGCCGGTTTCGGGCTGACGCCCTCCGCCTTTGCGGTGGCGCCCCTTGCCACCGAAGCGAAGAAGCCGATGGTCGTGATGAACGCGGCGACCTCCTCGGTGACGACCAAGTCGCCTTACATCATCCGCACATCGATGACCCTGCCGCAGAACTCGGCGCCGATAGCGACGTGGGCAGCGAAGAACAAGATCAAGACCGCCTTCACACTGGTGGCTGACTACGGCCCGGGCCAGGATGCGGAAGGGCAGTTCAAGAAGACCTTCACCGCGGCCGGCGGCCAGATCGTCGGCGAAGTGCGGGCGCCGGTGAAGAACCCGGACTTCGCACCGTTCCTGCAGAAGATCAAGGACACCAAGCCCGATGCCGTCTTCATCTTCCTGCCGCCGGGGGCCGAGACCATTTCATTCATGAAGGGCTTCACCGAGCGCGGGCTGGCCCAGGCCGGCATCAAGCTGATCTCCACCGGCGACCTGCCCGACGAGGACATCCTGGAAGCGATCGGCGACTCATCGCTCGGACTGGTCACGTCGTTCCACTACTCGGAGGCGCACAAGTCGCCCGAGAACAAGGCCTACACGGAGGCCTACTACAAGGCCTATCCGAACGACCGGCCCAACTTCATGTCGATCGGCGGCTACGACGGCATGCACCTGATCGCCGAGGTGCTCAAGAAGACCAACGGCAACACCGACGCCGACAAGTTCGTCGAAGCCGCCAAGGGCATGAAGTGGACGAGCCCGCGCGGGCCGATCAGCATCGATCCGGCCACACGCGACATCGTGCAGAACGTCTACATCCGCAAGGTCGAGCGCGTCGGCGGCAAGCTGCAGAACGTCGAGTTCGACCATATTGCGGACTTCAAGGACCCGGGCAAGCAATAATCCGCTCTTGCGCGGCGGCTGACCCCATGGGACTGGC